>NZ_SZWJ01000010.1:0-81788 GCF_012184455.1 Caulobacter sp. SSI4214
ATTCCCTCGCGGCCGCTCGGGCGCGAGGATGCTGAAACACGTTCCTTCCCCCATCCAGGGGGAATGGAGGGGAAGCCAACCCGCCTTGACCGCAACCCGGCTCGTCCCTCTGATGCAACCCAAGCCTTCACGATTCCCTCGGAGACCCTTTCGGATGCGCCCTTTCCAGATCGCGGTCGCCGCCGTGCTGAGCCTCAGCCTCGCGGCGTGCCACAAGGCGCGGACGTTCGAGGCCCTGCCCGACGACATGGACATGGGCAACAAGGCCGCCAAGGTGACGGTGGTGGAGTACGCCTCGGTCGGCTGCCCGGTCTGCGCGCGCTGGCAGAAGGAGGTCTATCCGGCCTTCAAGTCGAAATATATCGACAGCGGCAAGGTCCACTACGTGTTCCGCGAGATGCTGGTCGGCGGCGGTTCGGAAGTGACGGTGGCGGCCGCCGGTTTCCTGCTCGCCCGGTGCGCGGGCAAGGACAAATATTTCGCCGTCAACGACGCGGTGTTCGCCAGCCATCCGGGACTCTACGACGCGCCGCGCGAAACCCTGCTGGGCATCGCCAAGCAGGTCGGCATGAACGAGGACGAGTTCACCAAGTGCGTGACCGACGAAAAGCAGATGACCGCGCTGAACGACCGCGCCCAGCGTAACGCCAAGGAGCACGAGGTCGACGCCACCCCGACCTTCGAGATCAACGGCAAGAAGATGGAGCCCGGCTACCACACGCTGGACCAGATCGACGCGGCCATCGCCGCCGCCAGCAGCGACTGAGGCCTTGCTACCGCGAAGAGCCCATCGGTGCTACACGCACCGGCAATGACTGAAACCACCGCTCAAAACACCCGCGCCGGCTTCGCCGCCATCATCGGCGCGCCGAACGCCGGCAAGTCCACCCTGGTCAACCGCATGGTCGGGGCCAAGGTCTCGATCGTCACCCAGAAGGTCCAGACCACCCGTTTCCCCGTGCGCGGCGTGGCCATCGAGGGCGACACCCAGATCGTCCTCGTGGACACGCCCGGGATCTTCAGCCCGCGCCGGCGCCTTGACCGCGCCATGGTCCGCTCGGCCTGGGCCGGCTCGGAAGAGGCCGAGGCCACCGTCCATCTGGTCGACGTCCAGGCCGAGCTGGCCAGCCGCGCCGACAAGGCCACGCCCGGCGAATACCGCTCGGCCCAGGACGTGCAGACCATCATCGAGGGCCTGAAGGCCGCCGACCGCAAGGTCATCCTGGCGCTGAACAAGATCGACGGGATCAAGCGCGACACCCTGCTGGCCGTCGCCAAGGACTTCTTCGACACCGGCGTCTACACCGACGTCTTCATGATCAGCGCCTCGACCGGCGCGGGCGTCGAGGACCTGACGGCCAAGCTCGTCACCATGATGCCGGAGGGGCCTTGGCTCTATCCGGAGGACCAGACCGCCGACCTGCCGGCCCGCCTGCTGGCCGCCGAGATCACTCGCGAGAAGGTCTATCTGCGCGTCCACGAAGAGCTGCCCTACGCCGCGACCGTCGAGACGACCGCGTTCGAGGAGCGCAAGGACGGCTCGGTGCGTATCGAGCAGACCATCCTGGTCGAGCGCGAAGGCCAGCGGGTCATCGTCATCGGCAAGGGCGGCCAGACCTTGAAGTGGATCGGCCAGGCCTCGCGCGAGGAGCTGTGCGACATCCTCGACCGCAAGGTTCACCTGTTCCTGCACGTCAAGGTGAAGGAGAACTGGGCCGAGGAGCGGGGGCTGTTCAGCGATATCGGGCTGGACTTCGATGTTTGACGCCCCGGCTTCGGCGGCGGCGGTCGATCTCGACGCCTATTTTGGACGCATCGGCTACGACGGGCCACGCGAGCCGACGCTCGCGGTGTTGCGGGCCATCGCCTTTCGCCATCCCGACGCCATTCCGTTCGAAAACCTGGACGTGCTGCTGGGGCGCGGCGTCAGCATCGTCCCGGCCGACATCGACGCCAAGCTGATCGCGGGCGGGCGGGGCGGTTACTGCTATGAGCAGAACGGCCTCCTGAAGCGGGTGCTCGAGGCCCTGGGCTTCCAGGTCGAGGGCCTGATGGCCCGGGTGAAGTGGATGTCGCCGGACGACGCCCCGCCGCGTCCGCGCTCGCATCAGGTGCTGGGCGTGATGCTGGAGGGCGAGACCTGGCTGGTCGACGCCGGCTTTGGCGGCTGCGTTCTAACCGCGCCGCTGCGCCTGTTCTCCGACGCGGAGCAAGACACGCCGCACGGCCGGTTCCGCATCGTCGACACCCAGACCAGCGGCGTGGCCGAACGCCAGGTCCAGGCCGATCTCTCGGGCCGCTGGGCGCCGCTGTACCAGGTGTCGAACGGCGCCTGGGCCGAGGTCGACTACGAGCAGGCCAACTTCTTCACCTACACGCATCCCAGCTCGCACTTCACCTGGAGCATGACGGTGGGGCGCACGACGCCGACCGCGCGCTATGCCCTGAAGAACAATCGCTTCACCCATCGCGACGTCACCGGCGCGGTGGTCGAGCAGCGCGACCTGTCGGTCGACGAGCTTGAAACCACCTTGCGCGACGTGATCGGCCTGCCGGTCGAGCCCGACTGGAGGCCCGTTCTGGAGAAGGTCGTCGCCTGGGGGACGCCGACTTGACCCTGGAGTGGGAGGACGAAGCCTACGTCCTCTCGGCCCGCTCGCACGGCGAGACGGGGGCCATCGTCGAGCTGCTCACCCAGGATCGCGGCAAGTTCGCCGCCCATGTGGCCGGCGCGGCTTCGCGGCGGATGAAGCCGTTTCTGCAACCGGGCGCGCGCGTCATCGCCCGCTATCGGGCGCGGGTGTCCGACCAACTGGGCTCGGCCAGCCTGGAGCCGATGGGCGAGGGACCTTCCAGCCTGTTCGACGACCGCCTGGCGCTGGCCGGACTTTCCGCCGCCGCCGCCGTGGCCGCCGCGGCCCTGCCCGAGCGCGAGGCCCATCCCGGCGCCTTCCACGCGCTGGAGGCTCTGATCCGCGTTCTCGAAATGCCCGACATCTGGCCAGCGGTCTATGTCCGCTACGAGGCGGGTCTGCTGCAGGAACTGGGCTTTGGCCTGGATCTCTCCAAGTGCGCGGCGACCGGAGTCTTCGACGACCTGGTCTATGTCAGCCCGCGCACCGGCCGCGCCGTCAGCCGCGACGCCGGGCGGCCGTATCACGACAAGCTCTTGCCGTTGCCGCCGTTCATGCTGTCGTCGCAGGGCGGGCTGGCGGAAGGCGACGTGAAGGCCGGCCTCGACATTACCGGCCACTTCCTCGAGCAGTTCGTTTTCGGACCCCTGAACCGGCCCCTGCCGCCGGCGCGCGTCTGGCTGCTGGACCGATTGTCCGAGGCGGGGAGGCTTTAAGAACCGTCACACAGCGGAGCTATCGCGAACCTTCAGCTTTCCGGAGTTCCGCCATGTCCGTGCTCGATCGCTACGCCCTCAGCCGCCGCCGCCTGATGACCGTCTTCGGGGCCTCGGCCGTGACGGCGCTGTCGATACCCCTGGAGAGCCGGGCGGCCTTGGCGCCGGCCTATTTCAAGACCTATCCGTTCCAGCTGGGCGTGGCCTCGGGGGATCCGTCGCCGGACGGCTTCGTGATCTGGACCCGCCTGGCCCCCGAACCGTTCGAGATCGGCTACGGCATGCCGATGGCGCCGGTCGAGGTCGCGTGGGAGGTCGGCGACTCCGAGAGCATGAAGACCATCGTGGCCAAGGGAACGGCCATCGCGCCGCCCGAGTTGGGGCACGCGATCCACGTCGAGGTCGGCGGACTGCAGCCCGGCCGCGACTACTGGTACCGCTTCATCGCCGGCCGCGACCGCAGCATCCTGGGCCGAGCCCGCACGACGCCAGCCCTGGGCGCGGTCGTCGAGAAGGTCCGCTTCGCCGTCGCCGGCTGCCAGAACTATGAGAACGGCTACTACACCGCTCACCGCCGCATGGCGGAGGACAATCCAGACTTCGTCTTCTGCTACGGCGACTACATCTACGAAGGCCGGGGCGCTCGGACCACCACCAGCGGCGGCCGGCCGATCGAGAACGTCCGCCAGCATTTCGGCGACGAGATCTATAGCCTGGACGACTATCGCCGCCGCTACGCCCAGTACAAGCTGGACGTCGATCTCCAGGCCGCCCACGCCGCCGCGCCCTGGTTCGCGATCTGGGACGACCACGAGATCGACAACAACTGGGCCGCCGAGATCGACCAGGACAATACCGATCCCAAGCTGTTCAATCTGCGCCGCCAGGCCGCCGCCCAGGCCTATTACGAAAACATGCCGCTGCGGGCGTCGAGCTTTCCGGCCGGGACCGGCCTTCAGATCTATCGTCGGGCCAGCTACGGCCAGCTCGTCAACCTGAACCTCCTGGATACGCGCCAGTTCCGGAGCGACCAGCCGTGCGGCGACAAGTGGAGCTGGTGCGAGGGCGTCAACGATCCGAAGGCCCAGTTCATGGGCCTGCCGCAGGAAAAGTGGCTGATCGATGGTCTGTCGGCCTCGAAGGCGACCTGGAACGTCATCGCCCAGCAGGTCATGATGATGGATCTGGATCGGGATCCTGGTCCCGGCGTGATGGTCAACCCCGACTCCTGGGCCGGCTACAACACGCCGCGCCGCCGGGTGCTGTCTCAGATCCGCGACCACAAGGTCGGCAACGTCGTCGTCCTGACCGGCGACGAACACCAGAACTTCGCGGGCGACCTCTATATCGACGGGGCCAAGCCTGTCGGGCCGCCGATCGCGTCCGAATTCGTGGTCACCTCGATCAGCTCGGGCGGCGACGGGACGGACCAGCGGGAGACGTTCGCCAAGATCCAGGCCGTCAACCCGATGCTGAAGTTCAACAACGACCAGCGCGGCTACGCGATCTGCGAGGCGACGCCCAAGACGTTCGTGACCGAGTTCAAGGTTCTGGACGCCGTCACGCGCAAGGACGGCAAGCTATCGACCCGCGCCAAGTGGGCGGTGGAGGCGGGCAAGCCAGGGCTCGTCCAGGCCTGAGACCACGGCTTCTCCCCGCGTCCCGAGGGCGCGCGGGGAGGCGTTCGAGGCCTATTTCACGCCCACCGCGCGGCCCGGGGCGCCGCCGGCGTCATAGTACGGGCGGCCATCGGCTTCCTGCCACCGCAAGGTCGTCACGAAGCCGTTCGCGGCCGGCGCGCTGGTCAGCGTCTTGTGGCTGCCCGCGACGGGCTTGCCGCCCTTCAGGGCCTCGGCCATCACGCGACCGGTCAGCTGGCCCTTGGGCGACAGCTTCACGCCCAGGATCTTGGCCAGGGTCGGCGTCCAGTCGGCGTTGCTGACCGGGGTCGGGTCGACGAAGCCCTTGCGGAAATCCGGGCCGACGGCGGCCATGAAGTTGTGCGTGTCGGCGCGCTGCAAGGCGCCGTGGATGCCCTGGCCCTGCTGCAGCGTGGTGTCGGCCACCTCGACGGCGCACAGCTCCGCCGGCTTGCGCGTGCAACCCGGGGCCAGGAAGCTGCGGAAGCTGATCACGATGGCCGGACGCGGGGTCTTGGCCGAACCGACCAGGCCGATGGCGCTCATCGGCAGGGCGCCGGGGATCTTGCCCAGCGCGTCGTCCACGAAGATGGCGGACACATAGTCCTGCGTCGTCAGGGCCGTCACCGCGCGCTCGACCAGCGCCTTGCGGTCCGGGCCGTTGGCGTAGATCAGGTCCGAGCCGCCGCCGGCGACGATCTCAAGCAGCGGGTTCTTGGGATCGGGACCCAGCAGGGCGTTGCCGCCCTTCGGCGCCATGCCCTGGTCGAACATCATCGGCAGGCCGATCGGTTCGAAGGCCGGCAGGTTCAGCGCCTTGGAGAGATCGATGGCCACGAAGCCCGGCGGCAGATAACCCGGCACGACGCTGTCGAACTTCAGCTTGGCCGCCGCGCTGGTGGCGCTCTCCTTGGAGATCGTCGAGAAGCCGTGGTCGGCCGTGACGATGATATCGGTCGTCTTGTCCAGGCCTTGCGCTTTGAGGGCGTCGCGCAGGGCTTGCAGATTGTCCGAGGCGTTGCGCACGGCCTTCAGCGAGGTCTCGCCGTTGATGCCCGGGGTCAGGGTGTTGAGGCTGTCGCCCTGGTTATGCTGGGTGCCGTCGGGGTCGCGCGACCAGAAGACCATCACGAACGGCTTGCCGCCCTGCTTGAAACGCGGCAACAGCACCTTGGACACCAGGTCCACGAACCACTTCTGCTGTTCGACATTGGCGACCCGGACGCCCGGCATGTTGTACGCGCCGGGCCAGCTGTTCAGGCCACGGTCCGGCGGGGTCTTGCTCAGGCCGACCGCCTTAATGGCCTTGGTGATGAAGTCCGGAACCGGGAAGCGGTCCTCGAAGGCGTCGTCGATGACGATGGTGCCCTTGCCGTCGCGGGCGGTGACGTCCTGGACGGCCACCGGGCCCTCCTTGCCGACGGCGGCCGTGACGAAGCCCTGGGCGTGGGCCAGGGCCAGGAGGCTCTCTTCGTTCAGGTAGTTGCCGCCGAACCGCTGGTTCAGCAGGCCGATCGACGGGTCGCTCTCGATCGGCGCCAGGGTCGAGCTGACCGGGAAGGGCAGGGCGGGGCTGCCGGCCGACACGGTGTTCTGGAAGTCGCCGGTGTCGCCGGGCTTGTGGCCGGTGGCGATCGAGGCGGCGTTGACCGTGGTCACGGTCGGGAACATCGAGTGGCTGTTGCGGAAATCGACGCCCTCGCGGCGCAGCGCTTCAAGGGCCGGGGCGGTCTGGGCGTCGACGATTTCCGAACGCAGGCCGTCGGCCACGAAGATGATGACGTTGTGCGGCTTGTGCGTCGCCCGCCAGGCCAGGGTCCCGCCGACCAGGGCGACGATGGCGGCCGTTCCGGCCAGCATGAGCTTCGAGGGGGTCTTGGCGGCCATGAATCCGTAAGTCCAGCTAACTTGAGCGGGTCTTATGACAAGCTTGAATGACGGTCTGACGACGAAAAATCCGCCCGAAAGGTCGATCTTCGGCCCAAAAGCCCGGTAGAGCGCTTCCGGTTCAGATGAAATCCGAGCCGGATAAAAAGGCCCTGTCTGTTTGAGCTTGGAGCGCGTCAGACGCCGAAACCGCTCACACTTTCGCCTGACGCGCTCTAAGATGCCCGACCACGATTCATAGGCGTCATGAACAAGCCCGTACTTCCTCCCCCCGGCGGTCCCGACGACGGCGACCGCATTCTGGATGAGCCGCTGACCGAAGCCCTGTCGCGGCGCTATCTCGCCTACGCTCTGTCGACGATCGGCTCGCGGGCGCTCCCCGACGTGCGCGACGGCCTCAAGCCCGTGCACCGTCGCGTGCTCTACGCGATGAGCAATATGCGCCTGAACCCCGACGCCGCCGCGCGCAAGTGCGCCAAGGTGGTCGGCGAGGTGATGGGTAACTTCCACCCGCACGGCGACGCCTCGATCTATGACGCCCTGGTCCGCCTGGCGCAGGAGTTCAGTCAACGCATCCCGCTGGTCGAGGGCCAAGGCAACTTCGGCAATATCGACGGCGATAGCGCCGCGGCCATGCGCTACACCGAGTGCAAGATGACGGAGGCGGCGACGCTTCTGTTGGACGGCATCGACGAGGACGCGGTCGACTTCCGCCCGACCTATGACGGTCAGGACGAGGAGCCGGTGGTCCTGCCATCGGGCTTCCCGAACCTGCTGGCCAACGGCTCGTCGGGCATCGCGGTCGGCATGGCCACCTCGATCCCGCCGCACAACGCCGCCGAGCTGATCGACGCCTGTCAGTTGCTGCTGACCAATCCCGACGCGACGACCGAAGACTTGCTCGCCAAGGTTCCTGGGCCGGACTTCCCGACCGGCGGGGTCATCGTCGAGCCGCGCGCTTCTCTGCTGGAAACCTACGAGACCGGCCGGGGCGGCGTGCGCATCCGCGCCAAGTGGGACAAGGAGGACACCGGTCGCGGCACGTACCAGATCGTCGTCACCGAGATCCCGTATCAGGTGAAGAAGTCGGATCTGGTCGAGCAGCTGGCCGACCTGATCGACAGCAAGAAGGCCGCCCTGCTGGGCGACGTCCGCGACGAGAGCGCCGAGGACATCCGTCTGGTCCTCGAACCGAAGTCCAAGAACGTCGAGCCCGAAGTGCTGATGGAGAGCCTGTTCAAGCTCTCGGCGCTGGAAAGCCGCTTCCCGGTCAACATCAACGTGCTGGACGCGCGCGGCACGCCGGGCGTCATGGGCCTGAAGCAGGCGCTGATGGCCTTCCTGGCCCACCGCCGCGAGGTTCTGACCCGGCGCGCCCGACATCGCTTGGCCAAGATCGAAGCCCGTCTGCATATCCTGGACGGCCTGCTGGTCGCCTATCTGAACCTCGACGAGGTCATTCGGATCGTCCGCTACGAGGACAAGCCGAAGGAAAAGCTGATCGAGACGTTCGCGCTGTCGGACATCCAGGCCGACGCCATCCTCAATACCCGCCTGCGCCAACTGGCCAAGCTGGAAGAGATGGAGATCCGTCGCGAGCACGCGGAACTGGTGGAAGAGCGCGACGGCATCCTGGCCATGCTGGCCAGCGACGCCCAGCAGTGGAAGCTGGTGGGCGTGGGCCTGTCCGAGGTGCGCGCGACGCTGCTGAAGATCAAGCATCCGCTGGACAAGGCCCGTCCGACCGGCGTGACCGGACGCTCGATTTTCGCCGATGCTCCGGTCGTCGACGCCGACGCCGCCATCGAGGCGATGATCGTGCGCGAGCCGATCACGATCATTCTGTCCGAGCGCGGCTGGATCCGCGCCGCCAAGGGCAAGATCGACGATCCGTCCGAGCTGAAGTTCAAGGAAGGCGACAAGCTGGGTTTCCTGGTCCCGGCCGAGACCACGGACAAGCTGCTGATCTTCTCCAGCGACGGCCGTTTCTTCACATTGGGCTGCGACAAGCTTCCCAGCGCGCGAGGACACGGCGAGCCGGTGCGGATGATGATCGAGCTGGACGACAAGGTGAAGATCATCGACGTCTTCCCGTTCAAGGCCGGCCGCAAGCGCTTCATCGCCTCCAAGCAGGGCTACGGCTTCCTGCTGCCCGAGGAGGAGACCCTGGCCAACCGCAAGGCCGGCAAGCAGGTCCTGACGGTCGACGCGGCCGGCGCGGCCTTCTGCATGGAGGTCGTCGGCGACCAGATCGCGGTGGTGGGCGACAACGGCAAGATCCTGATCTTCCCGATCGAGGAACTGCCGGAAATGCCGCGCGGCAAGGGCGTCAAGCTGCAGTCCTACCGCGAGGGCGGTCTGCGCGACGGCCTGTCGTTCAGCGCCGAGACCGGCGCCTTCTGGATCGACACCGCCGGCCGTCGTCGCGAGTGGGCCGAGTGGAAGGACTGGGCCGGTCGTCGCGCCGGGGCCGGCAAGCTCGCGCCTCGGGGATTCCCCACCAGCAAGCGGTTCCGACCCAAGTGATGGTGGCCAAATGAACTTGGGACGGTTGCGTCGCCGCGCGTTGGCCCTGATGGCCGGCGCCTTCGGCTGCGCGGCCATC
Source organism: Caulobacter sp. SSI4214 (assembly GCF_012184455.1). Lineage (NCBI taxonomy): Bacteria > Pseudomonadati > Pseudomonadota > Alphaproteobacteria > Caulobacterales > Caulobacteraceae > Caulobacter > Caulobacter sp. SSI4214. The sequence continues at coordinate 9,482 of NZ_SZWJ01000010.1, forward strand.
GCCGCGACGCCGGCCCTTGCCTTGCCCAAGGCCAAGCCCGAAGAGGTCGGCTTCAACGCCGACCGTCTGAAGAAGCTGGACGACCAAATGCAGGCGATGGTCGATCATGGCCAGATCGCCGGCGGCGTCACGTTGCTGGCCCGCCATGGCCGGATCGTCCACGCGCGGGCCTATGGCCGCCAGGCCCTGGGCGGTCAGCCCATGCCCCTGAACGCCATTTTCCGCATTCGCTCCGAAACCAAGCCGATCACGGGCGTGGCCATGATGATCCTGTACGAGCAGGGTCTCTGGAAGCTGGACGATCCGATCAGCAAGTACGTGCCTGAGTTCGCCGATCTGCGCATCGTCAGCGGCGTCGACGCGTCCGGCCAGCCGATCCTGGCGCCGATCAGCCGTCCGCCGACCATGCGTGAGCTGATGACCCACACCGCCGGCTTCGCCTACGGTCTGGCCGACGATCCGAACAGTCCGGCGGACCAGGCCTATTACCGGGCCGGCGTGCTTCAATCATCCTCGCTGGGGGAGCTGGTCCAGAAGGTCTCGGAACTGCCGATGTATTCCGAGCCCGGCCAGCTGTGGCGCTACAGCGTGGCGGCCGATATCCAGGGCTACATCATCGAAAAACTGTCGGGCCAGACCCTGCCCGCGTTCATGGAAGAGCACATCTTCGCGCCGCTGAAGATGCGCGACACCGCCTTTTATGTGCCCGAGGAGAAGGCCCACCGGCTGGCGGCGCTCTACACCGCCGATCCGCGCACGGGACGGCTGATCCCCGCGGTCGAGGGGGCTTGGCGCGACGTCACCAAGCCGCCCGCCGCGCCGCTAGGCGGTGGAGGGCTGGTCTCGACGGCGCACGACTTCGCCCGCTTCGCCCAGATGATCCTCAACAAGGGCGAGCTTCATGGCGCGCGGATCCTCAAGCCCGAGACCGTGGCCCTGATGACGCAGAACCACCTGCCGCCGGGGTTCGTGGTCACGACCAATGGTACGACCGGTGTCTTGCAGCCGAGCCTTCGCCCTTTCCCCTTCGCCGCCGGCATGGGCTATGGGCTCGACATGGCGGTGGCGGTCAATCCGGCCGCCTCGGGCGCGCCGGTGGGACGGGGCACGGTCAGCTGGGGCGGCAGCGCCGGCACCTGGTTCTGGATCGACCCGGTTCATGACCTGCTTTTCGTCGGCATGATCCAGCGCCTGGGGGGTGTCGGACCCAAACTGGACGCTCAGTCGCGCGCCTTGGTCTATCAGGCGATCGAGCCGCCGTTGCAGGCGATCCCGACTGTACCGGCCCATACGCCGCATCCGGGACCGACCAGGGTCACGAGCCGGTAGCGCGCGGGCCGCGATCTCGGCATGGTGCCTCCCAATAACAGAGGGAGGCGGGTCATGCGGGCCGACGCGGAATTCGACATCATCGTCTACGGCGCCAGCGGTTTCACCGGGCGGCTGGTGGCGGAGTATCTGGCGGCTCGCTTCGGAACTGGCGGCGCCGTGCGCTGGGCCATGGCGGGACGCAGCGAGGAAAAACTGGCGGCGGTGCGCGCCGAGATCGGCGCGCCGCTGGACACGCCGCTCGTTGTCGCCGACGCCGATGATCCCCAATCCCTGCGAACCATGGTCCGTCGCGCCAAGGCGGTGCTGACCACGGTCGGGCCCTACCAGCTTTACGGCTCGGACCTGGTCGCCGCCTGCGTCGAGGAGGGAACCGACTATCTGGACCTTTGCGGCGAGCCGGCCTGGATGCGGCGAATGATCGACGCGCACGAGGCGCGGGCAAAGGAGACGGGCGCGCGGATCGTCTTCTCGTGCGGCTTCGACTCTATCCCCTTTGAGCTGGGCGTCTGGTTCCTGCAGGAAACCGCGCGGAAAGCCCTGGGCGCGCCGGTTCCGCGCGTGAAGGGCCGGGTTCGCGCGATGAAGGGCGGTTTTTCCGGCGGCACGGCGGCCAGCCTCAAGGCGACGATGGCCGCCGCCGCGAAGGACCCGGGAGTCATCGCGCTGTTGAAGAATCCGTTCGCGCTGACGCCGGGCTTTCAGGGACCCCAGCAGCCGTCCGGCAATCGCCCGATGCTGGAGGAGGATCTTGGCGTCTGGGCCGCGCCGTTCGTGATGGCGGCGATCAATACGCGCAATGTCCATCGCTCGAACGCCTTGATGGGCCATCCCTACGGCGCGGATTTTGTTTACGACGAGATGGTGCTGACCGGTCCTGGCGAGCAGGGCCAGAAGATCGCCGAGCACATCGCCGCCTCCGGCGGCGGCCTCGGCGGGGAGGGCGGCCCCAAGCCCGGCGAAGGTCCCAGCAAGGAAGAGCGAGAAACCGGCTTCTACGACGTCCTGTTCGTCGGCCTGGCGCCCGACGGCCGTCAGGTTCGCGTCTCGGTCAAGGGCGACAAGGACCCCGGCTACGGCTCGACCTCGAAGATGATCGCCGAGTCGGCGGTGTGCCTGATCTCCGAGGCCGCCGACGCGCCGGGCGGGATCTGGACGCCCGGCGCGGCCATGGGGCGCAAGCTGATCGACCGCCTCGAGGCCCATGCGGGCCTGCGGTTCGAGGTCGAGCGGGGTTGAAGAAAAATTCGCGTGCGCGCCTTGCTCAATTCGCCCTAAGGTCCCGCCTCGAACAAGTGTTTGGAGAGGCGGGCATGGTCATTCGGCGTCTGACGGCGGCCGCGTTGGCGACGGTTCTGGCGTTCGGCGGCGCGGCGCCTGGATGGGCCGCGCCGGTCTCGACCCATGTCGAGGCCTCCAGCGCCTTTCCGGCCAGCAAGCCCGAGAGCGTCGGCTTTTCGGCTGACGGGCTCAAGGCGCTGGACGCTCACATGCAGGGGCTGGTCGACGCCGGCCACCTGCCGGGCGTCACCACCATGCTGGTCCGCCACGGCAAGGTCGTGAACTTCGAGGTCCATGGCAAGAAGGGCTTCGACGGTCCGCCGATGACCAAGGACACGGTGTTCCGCATCTACTCGCAGTCCAAGCCCGTCACCGGCGTGGCCATGATGATCCTCTTCGAGGAGGGTAAGTGGAAGCTGGACGATCCGGTCAGCAAGTACATTCCGGAATTCGCCTCGTTGCGGGTCTTCAAGGGCGTCAACTCCGACGGCTCGTTCGACACCGTGCCGGCAGACCGTCCGCCGACCATGCGCGAGATCATGAGCCACTCGGGCGGGTTCGCCTATGGCCTGGTTCCGGACAACCCGATCGATAAGGCCTATGTCGACACCGGCGTCTTGGGCAGCAAGTCGAGCGACGAGTTCATCAAGCGTGTCGCCGCCCTGCCGCTGGTGGCCCAGCCGGGCACGCGGTGGAAGTACAGCGTCTCGGTCGATATCCAGGGCCTGATCGTCGAGAAGCTGTCGGGCATGTCGCTGGGCGACTTCATGCAAAAGCGCATCTTCACGCCGCTGAAGATGGTCGACACCGGCTTCTGGCTGCCGGCGGAAAAGACCAGCCGCCTGGCGTCGCTTTATGCCTGGGGACCCAAGGTTCATAAGCTGGTTCCGGCGGACGGCTTCATGGTGCTGGATATCTCGAAGCCGCCGGTCATGGCCTCGGGCGGCGGCGGCCTGGTCTCGACCAACGCCGACTACGCCCGCTTCGCCCAGATGCTGCTGAACGGCGGCGAGCTTGACGGGGCGCGCATCCTGAAGCCCGAGACCGTCAAGCTGATGCGCACGAACATGCTCAGCGACACGATCATGAATTCCGACGTCCCGCCGTTCAACACCGCCAAGGGGCGGGGCTTTGGCCTGGACTTCGCGGTGGTGCTGGACAGCGCCAAAGCCGGTCCGCAGGGGAATGGGACCTATAGCTGGGGCGGCGCGGCTGGAACCTGGTTCTGGATCGACCCGACCAACGATCTCTTTTTCCTGGGCATGATCCACATCCTCAACAAGGACGGTGATCCCGCCATCGCCCACATCGACCAGGACAGCGCCAAGTTCGTCTATGACGCGCTCAAGGATCCGTCGAAGTAGGTTTTCTCCGATTTCCCCGGCGACCGCCGGGGCCCAGATCCACCCAGAGCGACTGGGACGCTCGCGCCGTTCTCCCCGGCTTCAATGAGGAGACCCTCGGGCTCGATCTTTGCCTGGCGTCCGCCGGGAATGTCGGGAGGAGGAGAAGCAGGGAGTGATGTATGAAAGCCGCCGTCTATTACGAAACCGGCTCGCCGGACGTCTTGCGCTACGAGGACGTTCCAGATCCCGTCTGTCATCCGCAGGGCGTGGTGATCCGCGTCGAGGCCGTGAGCATCGAGGGCGGCGACACCCTTAATCGTGGCGGCGGCCAGATGGCGGGCAGCCCGCACATCGTCGGCTATCAGGCCGCCGGCGAGATCATCGAGGTCGGCGCCGAGGTCGCGCATCTGAAGGTCGGCCAGAAGGTGGTTACCGTGAACGCCTTCGGCTCGCACGCCGAGCTGCGGGCCGTGCCGGCCCGAAACGCCTGGCCGATTCCAGACGGTTTCGACATCCGCAAGGCCGCGGCCATTCCGGTGCCGTTCGGAACGGCCCACGAGTGCCTGTTCGGCGCGGGCCATCTGAAGGCTGGCGAGACGGTGCTGGTTCAGGCCGGAGCGGGGGCGGTCGGTCTGGCCGCCATCCAGTTGGCCAAGAAGGCGGGGGCCACGGTCCTGGCCTCGGCCTCCAGCGACGAGCGGCTGGAACGTCTGAAGGCGTTCGGCATGGACCACGGGATCAACTACCGCCGCGACGATCTCGTCGAGCAGGTGATGAAGCTGACGGGCGGCAAGGGCGTCGATCTGGTGGTCGACCCCGTCGGCGGCGCGACCTTGCAGGGCAGCCTCGGCGCCCTAGGCTATCGGGGGCGCATCTCGCTGGTCGGCAATGCCGGGCGCGAACCCATGAAGGTCGATGTCTCGTCGCTGATGGGCGGCAACCGCTCGCTGACCGGGGTCTTCCTCGGCGCCGAGATCATGACCGACCGCGTCCACGACATGATCCAGGACCTGATCGATCAGGCGGCGCGCGGAGAGCTTGAGGTCGTCATCGACAGCACGTTCCCGCTCGCCGAGGCCGACAAGGCCCACGCCTATATCGAGGGACGCCAGGCCGTTGGCCGGGTGCTGCTGATCCCATGAACCGCGTCCTTCGACATACGGGGGCCAAGTACCCCATCGTCCAAGCCCCGATGGGCTGGATCGCGCGCTATCCGCTGGCCTCGGCGGTCTCGCGCGCGGGCGGACTGGGCATCATCGAGACCTCGTCCGGCGAGACCGAAAACTGCAAGGCCGAGATCACCAAGATGGCGGCCAGCGGCCTGCCGTTCGGGGTCAATCTGCCGATCATGTTCCTGCGCGACGACGCCATGCTGCGCTTCGTCTGCGATAGCGGGGTCAAGTTCGTGACTACCTCGGCCGGCAGCCCCGCCAAGTTCATCGGCCCGCTGAAGGACGCTGGCATCGTCGTCTATCACGCGGTGCCGACGGTCGACGCGGCGGTGAAGTGCGTCGAGGCGGGCGTCGACGGCCTAGTGGTCGAGGGCGCCGAGGGGGGCGGCTTCAAGAACCCCGAGGAGGTTTCGACCCTCGTCCTGCTGCAGGCCATCCGAGCCAAGACCGACGTTCCGCTGATCGCCGCCGGCGGCATCTGCGACGGACGCGGCATGGCGGCGGTCTTCGCTCTGGGCGCCGAGGCCGTCCAGATGGGCACGCGGTTTGTCAGTTCGGCCGAGAGTCCGGTCCACGCCAACTACAAGGCCGCGATCACCGGGGCCAAGGAGACGGGCACCTGGGTGCTCAACAAGAAGGCCAGTCCCTGCATCCGGGCCATCAAGTCGGAGCTGACCAAGGAGATCCACGACGCGGGCGTCATGCCGCCCGACGTTCTGAAGAACATCCTGGACGTCTATTTCGGCGGCGACATGGAGGCCGCGCCGGCCTTGGCTGGTCAGACCGTCGGGCTGATCGACGAGGTGAAGACCGCCCAGGAGATCATCGACGAGACCGTCGCCCAGTTCCACGACATCACCGGGCGTCTTGGCGCCCTGGCCGCCGCGCGCGGCTTCTAGGAGTATTACAATGCAGAACCTGTTCTCGCTCGAAGGCCGCGTGGCCCTGGTGACCGGCGGTTCGCGCGGCATCGGCGCGATGATCGTCAAGGGCTTCCTGACCTACGGCGCCAAGCGCGTCTACATCACCGCCCGCAAGGCAGCGGCTTGCGACGCGGCGGCCGAGGAGCTTTCCCAGTTCGGCGAGTGCGTCTCGCTGCCGGGCGACATCTCGACCCTGGAAGGCATCCAGGGCCTGGTCGAGCGCATCAAGGCGCGCGAGGAGAAGCTCGACATCCTTGTGAATAACGCTGGCGCGGCCTGGGGCGCCGAGTTCGACACCTTCCCCGAGAGCGGCTGGGACAAGACCGTCGATCTCAACATGAAGACGCCGTTCTTCCTGACCCAGGCGCTGATCGGCGAGCTGCGCGCGGCGGGCAAGGATCACGTGGCCAAGGTCATCAACATCGCGTCGATCGACGGCCAGTCGGTGACCAAGGACGAGACCTATCCCTACGGCGCGTCCAAGGCGGGCCTGCTGCACATGACCAAGCGCATGGCCCTGCGCCTGGCGCCCGACAATATCGCCGTCAGCTGCATCGCGCCCGGCGCCTTCGCCTCGGACATGAACAAGGTGGCGCGCGACCACGCCGACGCGGTGTCCAAGGCCATCCCGGCCGGCCGTATCGGCACGGAAGAGGACATGGCCGGCGCGGCCATCTACCTGGCCTCGCGGGCGGGCGACTATGTCATGGGCGGCGCGGTGACCGTGGACGGCGGCGTCAGCTTCGCTCGGTGAACGAAGAAGCGCGCCACCCCAACCGGAATGGCGCGCTTCCTCTCGATCGACGGCGAGACGCTAAGCGGCGCGAGCGCGGGCCTGGTTCTGGGCTTGGACCTGTTCGCCGATACGGAAGCGGCCGACCAGTTGGCTCAGCTCGCTGGCCTCGCCCCGCAGGTTCGCCGCCGCGGCCGTGGCTTCTTCAACCATGGCGGCGTTCTGTTGGGTGACTTGGTCCATCTGGTTGACGGCGGTGTTTACCTGGGTGAGGCCCGTGGCCTGTTCGCGCGACGAACGCGCGATCTCGCTGATCTGGTCGGTGATCTCGGCGACCTTGCCGACGATGCCCGACAGGGCCTCGCCGGTCTGACCGACGAGCTTCACGCCGCGCTCGACCTGGGTCGAGGAATTGGCGATCAGGGTCTTGATCTCCTTGGCCGCGTCGGCGGAACGCTGGGCCAGGGCGCGGACTTCCTGGGCGACGACCGCGAAGCCACGACCGGCCTCGCCAGCGCGGGCGGCCTCGACGCCGGCGTTCAGGGCCAGCAGGTTGGTCTGGAAGGCGATCTCGTCGATGACGCCGATGATCTGAGTGATCTGTCCCGAGCTCTGCTCGATTTCGCCCATGGCCGCGACCGCGTCGCGAACGACCGCGCCGGAACGCTCGGCGTCGATCTTGGCTGACGCGGCGGCGCTCGAAGCCTGGATAGCGCCCTCGGCGCTGCGATTGACGGTCGAGGTAATCTCATCGAGCGCGGCGGCTGTCTCCTCAAGGCTGGCGGCCTGCTGTTCGGTGCGGCGAGAGAGGTCGTTTGAAGCGCTCGCGATTTCGTCCGAACCGCCGCGGATCGAGCCCGCGCTCTGCGCGATATTGCTTAAGGCGTCGCGCAGACGGGCTAGCGAGTGATTGAAGTTGTCCTTTACCGTCTGCGCCCGGGCCGGGAAGGGCGCGTCGATCCGGTGGGTCAGATCGCCCTCGGCGAGGGCCTTCAAGCCTTCGGCGAGAGCGTTCAGCGCCGCCTGGTTCTCGGCGGCCTCCTCGCGGGCCTTCTTTTCCACCAGCGTCTGCTCGTGAATATCGGTCAAGGAGCCGCACGCGCGGATCGTGCCATCCGCCGCGTGACGGCAGCCGCCCGTGGCGCGGAACCAGCGGTAGTCGCCCGAGCGGGTCTTAAGGCGGTAGGTCACGTTATAGTGGGCGGCGCCTGTCCGGTCCGTCAAGTGGGCCGCGAAGGCGGCGAAGGTCGGCTCGACATCGTCAGGGTGCAGTTTGTCCGACCAGGACTGACAGACATTGGGGAAGTCGGCCTCGCTCGTATAGCCGATCAGGCGGCGGAATTCCGGCGACCAGTTCCAGACGCTCTTGGGGTGCAGAGCGTCGGCGTCATACAGCACCGATTCCCAAAGGCCGATGCCGCAGGCCTGATCCAGCAACTCGGAGCGTTCCTTCAGGTCCGCGAACTGTTTCTTGAGTTGATCGATCTCGCTGGTTTTGCGACCCGAGAAGAGCATGTTCCCCACCTAATAGTTGGCGCCGAGCTCCTAGCAGAGCGTGAGGTGATTTTGTGCGATGGGGTTGGTTTCGCGAGTCTTAACCAAATTGCCACTTCAGCTTTGGATTGCATTGAGACTCGCAAGTCGATATTTGCGAGAATTTCCCTCTATACGACGTGAGTATAAGGCGCGTGTCTTCCGGTTGTCTTCTTGCGAAAGCTCAACGGTGCGCCGTTCTAGCCCAGGCCGTCTAGCGTGGCCGGTTCGGCGTCGCTGAGCGGCAGGTCGCAGGGATCCTTCGGGCCGCCGGGCTGGGGCGGCGGGCGGGCGCCGCGTTCGCGGGCCGACATCAGCGACCAGCCGCCCGGCTTGAGGATCTCAAGCGGAGAGAAGCGCGCCTTGTAGGCCATCTTCTCGCTGCCGGGCACCCAATAGCCCAGATAGACGTAGGGCAGGGCGCTTTGCTGGGCTTGGACGATGTGATCCAGGATGATGAACGACCCCAGGCTGCGCCGGGTCTCGTCGGGCTTGTAGAAGCTGTAGACCAGCGACAGACCGTCGGCCAGTACGTCGACCAAGACGCAGGCGATCAGATCGCCCGGACCGCGATCCTGGGACTTGCGGCGGTATTCGATGAGATGCGTGCGGACGGCCGTATCCTCGACCATGGCGACATAGTCGGGCCAGGTCATCTCGGCCATGCCGCCATCGGCGTGACGGGCCAGCAGATAACGGCGCAGCAGCTCGAACTGCTCCAGCGTCGCCTCGGCCTCGACCAGGTGGCGTTCCAGGTCGTCGTTGCGGTTCAAAACTTTCCGCTCCGAGCGCGACAGCACGTAGTCGGCGGCCGGCGCCCGTGCGGACTGGCAGGCACGGCAGGTCTCGCAGGCCGGGCGGTAGGCGATGTTCTGCGAGCGGCGGAAACCAACCTGGGTCAGGCTGTCATTGACCGTCGGGCCGTCGGAAAGCGGCAGGTGGGCGAACACCTTGCGCTCCTCGCGGCCGGGCAGGTACGGGCAAGGCGTAGGCGCTGTCAGGAAAAACCGAAGCTGTCGCGTCGGAAAATGCTGCGTCACTTTAGCCCTGTCCCCTTACAGCTCGTTCGCTGACCCTCGACGGGATTAGGGGGCATAGCGTTCGGTTGCGCAAGCGTCACAAGACCCGCTCGCGGCCAACCGTCACAGGTTGTCGGGCAGAACGGGTTTCTCGCGCAGCAGCACGATCGAGATTCGGCGGTTGCCCGCCAGGGTCGGATCGTCCGGATAGAGCGGCTCGGAATTGGCCTTGCCCGAAACCTGGTAGATCCGGTCGTCCGGCACGCCGAAGCCGCGCAGCACCTGGCGGGAGGCGTCGGCGCGCTCGGCCGACAGGCTCCAGTCGCCATCCTGCTTCTTGCCGTAGGCGTTGGCGCTGGTGTGACCCGCGATCGTCACGCGGTTGGGCAGCTGGTTGATGACCTTGGCGACGGCGCGCAGCAGGATCTTGGCGCGATCGTTCGGGGTCTTGGAGTTCTCCTGGAACATCGAACGACCCTCCTGGTCGACCAGCTGGATGCGTAGTCCTTCCGGGGTCTGGTCGATCAGGATCTGCTTCGACAGCTCGGCCAGTTCGGGCATGTCCTGCAGCGACTGGCGCAGCGACTGGGCGGCCGAGGCGAAGGCGTCCTGGTCTTTCTTGGCCATGGCGTCGCGCAGGGCCTGATCGTTGGCCGAGTCGAGGTTGGCCGCCTTGCTGGACTGACCTTCCTTGCCGACATTGTCGGGGGCCTCGGGCGCCATCTGCTTGATGACCGACAGCTTGCCATCGGCCTTGGCGCCGTCGTCGCCCAGCGAGGTGCCGCCCAGGATGCCGCCCGAACCGCTGGTCGTGGAGGAGATCGAGGCTGGCGCGAAATAGTCGGCGATGCCTTGCTTCTGCTCGGGGCTGGTCGTGTTCAGCAGCCACATCAACAGGAAGAAGGCCATCATGGCCGTCACGAAGTCGGCATAGGCGACCTTCCAGGCGCCGCCATGGTGCCCATGGCCGCCGCCCTTCTTGATCTTCTTGATGATGATCGGCTGTTCGCTGTTGACCGCCATCGTGCTTAAGCCTGCTTAACTTTCACGCCTCAACCTGCCCATGGATGGTTAAGATGGCGTTGCCAGGCGCAGCGACGAGCCGTCGCGGGTCAGGCCAGAACGAGGTCCGCCAAGGGCTCTGCGTTCCAGGCGGTTTCCCGGGGCGCGACGACGATGGGCGCGCGGCGCTCGAACCGCTTCAACATCTCCATCGTCTGGTTCAGGTCTGGCGCATCGAGGCTCTCGCTGACCACGATGGCGGCGACGGCCAGCGCGCGGGCGCGTAGCGCTTCCAACGCTGTCAGAACGTGACTGACCGTGCCCAGATAGCTGCCGGCGACCAGAAGGACGGGCAGGTCCAGAGCGATCATCAGATCAAGGTTGGTGGCGTCGTCGGTCAGCGGCGACATCACGCCGCCGGCGCCCTCGACCAGGACGAGGTCTACGTCGCGGGCGGCCAGCCAGGTTCGGCTGTCGGCGACCAGATCATCGATGGCCAGGGTCTCGCCCTCCATCTGGGCGGCGAGGTTTGGCGCCAACGGGGCGGCGTAGCGGCGTGGCGAGACCTCGGCCCAGGCGTCCGGACGGCCGATGGCGGCGGCGAGCCGGGCGGGATCGCTAGCCTCGGGCGCGCGTGGGTCGAAACCGCTGACGACAGGCTTGAAGGCGTCGACGCGCGCGCCTCGGGCCCGGGCGGCGCGCAGCAGGGCGCAGGCGACGTGGGTCTTGCCAAGGTCGGTGCCGGTGCCGGCCACGAACAGCGCTTTCATGCCGCGACCTTTCTCAGGTGGGCGATCGCGTCAGCCAGGCGGATGACGTCGGCGTCGTCGTGGACGGCGCTGAAGGCCAGGCGCAGGCGGGCGGTGCCTTCTGGCACGGTCGGCGGCCGGATGGCCACGACTAGGAAACCCTGGCTCTCAAGCGCGGCCGAAGCGGCCAGCGCGGCCTCGGCCCCGCCGAAGATCACCGGCACGATCGGGCTCTCGGCGTCTGGCAGGCCCAGGCGGCGGGTGAACAGGCGCGCCTTGGCCAGCGGCGTCTCGGTCAGCCCGGGATCGGCGTCGATGATGTTCAGCGCCGCAAGCGCCGCGCCCGCCGAGGCCGGCGGCAGGCCGGTGGCGTAGACCAGCGTGCGGGCGCGGGTCTTCAGCAGGTCGACGACCGCCCGCGAGCCGCAGAGATAGCCGCCATACGAGCCGAGCGCCTTGGACAGCGTGCCCATCTGCAGCGGGATCCTGGCCTCGGGGAACAGGGCGCCCGAGCCGCGCCCCTGAGCCAACACGCCCACACCATGGGCGTCATCGCTGAGCAGCCAAGCGTCATGGGCTTGGCAAAGAACCGACAATTGATCCAGCGGCGCGATGTCCCCATCCATCGAGAACACGCCGTCGGTGGCGACCAGCGCGCGGCGAGCCCGCGGCCGCTCGGTCTCGAGGCGGCGCTCCAGGTCCGCCATATCGTTGTGCGCGAAAGGGACGATCCTTGCGCCGGAGAGCTGGGCGCCCGCCCAGAGGCAGGCGTGTGCCAAGGCGTCGACCAGAATCACGTCGCCAGGGCCGACCAGGGTTGGAATGGCGCCGAGATTGGCCAGGTAGCCCGAGCCGAACACGCAAGCCGCCTCGGTCCCCTTCAGATGGGCCAGTCCCTTTTCGAGGTCGGACAACAGGGGGTGATCGCCGGTGACGAGGCGGGAGGCGGCCGCGCCCGCGCCATAGTTTAGAGCCGCCTCGGCCGCCGCCGCGCGGACGAGCGGATGATGGGCCAGGCCCAGATAGTCGTTGCACGAGAATGATATCAGTCGCCGACCGTCGCGCTCGACCACCGCGCCGTCGTGGCGGCGCGAGGGCTTCAGGCGCCGGCGCAGGCTTTTGGCGTCCAGGCTCGCCAGCTTCTCGTCGGCGAAGGCGTCGAGGCTTTGCATGTCGTTTCCCTTTGCCGAGACCGGTGGGCGGGAATAGGCAAGGCGCCCCGAGTCCGCAAACGGAAAGCGCCGTCATGCCTCATCCATCACAGGGCGACCCTGATTGGTTGACCGAAGGGGCGTCCAGCGTCTGGCGGCCCTATTGCCAGATGAAGACCGCGCGGCCGCCGCTGCCCGTCGTGGCGACGCGAGGATCGCGACTGACGTTGGCCGACGGGCGCGAACTGGTGGACGGCCTGGCCTCTTGGTGGACGGCCTGCCATGGCTACAATCACCCCCACATCGCCGACGCCCTGCGTCGACAGATCGACGCCATGCCGCACGTGATGTTCGGCGGTCTGGCGCATGAGCCCGCTTACCGTCTGGCCGCGCGGCTGGCGGGGCTGTTGCCTGGCGATCTGGACCACGTCTTCTTCGCCGAGAGCGGCTCGGTGGCGGTCGAGATCGCGATGAAGATGGCCCTGCAGTTCCAGATCAATCGCGGGGTGACGGGACGAACGCGGTTCCTGGCGTTCCGGGGCGGCTATCACGGCGACACCCTGGCGACCATGACGGTCTGCGATCCGGAGGAGGGCATGCACAGCCTGTTCGCCGGCGTCATGCCCGCGCAGGTGATCGCCGACCTGCCGCGCGACGCGTCCGGCGAGGCCGCGCTGGACGCCCTCCTGGCCGAGCGGGCGCACGAGATCGCGGCGATCCTGGTCGAGCCGCTGATCCAGGGCGCGGGCGGTATGCTGCCGCATTCCCCCGAAGTGCTGCGAACCCTGCGTCGCCTGGCCGACAAGCATGGAGTCCTGCTGATCTTCGACGAGATCTTCACGGGCTTTGGTCGCACCGGAACGCTGTTCGCCATGCAGGCGGCGGGGATTGAGCCAGATATCGTCACCCTGTCCAAGGCCCTGACCGGCGGGACCCTGCCGCTCTCGGCGGCGGTGGCCTCGCGCGCGGTGTTCGAGGCCTTCTGGTCCGACGATCCGGGCGCGGCGCTGATGCATGGCCCCACCTACATGGCCAATCCTCTGGCTTGCGCGGCGGCCAACGCCTCGCTGGATCTTTTCGCGGACGGAACCTGGGCGACGAACGTCGCGCGAGTTTCGGCGGCGTTGGCCCAGGGGCTGGCGCCGTGCCGGGCGGGCCGAGGCGTGGTCGACGTCCGCGCGTTGGGCGCGATCGGCGTCGTGGCGTTCGACGCCCCTGTGGCCGTGGGCGAACTCTGCGCGCGCTTCGCCGAGCTCGGGGCCTGGATCCGGCCGATGGGCAAGGTGGTCTATCTGACGCCGGCCTTCACCACGCCGGACGAGGACCTCGAGCTTCTGACCAAGGCCGTCCGAACGGTGGTCGGCGTCGCCTGAGGCTCGGATTGACCCGAAGGGCGCCGTCTGGTCCAAGCGGAGCCATGTCCGCCAAGTCTTCGCCGCTGACCGGCCTGGAATACCTCGCGATCCTGGGGATCATCCTGACCTGGGGGATCAACAACGCCGCCGCCAAGGTGGCGACGCACTACCTGCCGCCCATGCTGATGGGCGGCCTGCGCTTTACCGCCGCCCTGGCGTTTCTTTTTCCGTTCATCAAGCCGCCGTTTCCGGCGCCCAGGACCCTGCTGGCCATCGTGCTGCTGACCGGTCCGATCCATTTCGGCATCATCTATATCGCCTTCAGCATGGCCGACGCGCTGAGCCCGCTGGTGGTGGCCAGCCAGCTGTGGATCCCGTTCACGGCCCTCTTCGCCTGGCGGGTCCTGGGCGAAGACATGCCCCGGGCCGCGGTCGCGGGTCTGGTCATCGCGTTTCTCGGGGTCGGTTGGATGAGCCTGGATCCGCATGGCGCCGGCGATTTTCCGGCCGTTCTGCTCGTGACCCTCGCCAGCGCCTGCTGGGCCATGGCCACGGTGCTGGTGCGTAAAACGCCAGGGATCAAGCCGCTGAAGCTTCAAGGCCTGACCGCCGTGGTCGCCGCGCCCGCGTTGCTGTGCCTATCGGCGCTGTTCGAGACGAACCAGGTCGCCAAGATCGAGGCCGCTCCGCCGATCGCCTGGCTTTGCGTTCTATTCGCCGGCGTCGTTTCGACCATCGGCGCCAGCGCGTTGCTGTTCTGGCTGGTCCAGCGGCGGGAGGCCGGACGGGTCACGCCCTATTTCCTGCTGACGCCGCTGGTCTCGTGCACGATCGGCGTGCTGTTCCTGGGGGATCGGCTGTCGCCGCAACTGCTGGTCGGCGGCGGCGCGACCATGGTCGGCGTGGCGCTGGTGGCCCTGACCGAGAAGCGCGCCAAGGCCTTGGAGAGCGCGGCCAAGACCGTTTAGGCCTTTGGCGCCGGGCACTGCTCCGCCGGTTCGCGGGCCAGAAGCGCGGGCGTGGCGGTGACCTCGGTCTGGCCGCCGTCGTCGGCGTAGACGCCTGTCAGCAGCTTGCCGCGCACTCCGATCGGCTCGCCAGGGTGGGGACGGATCAGGAGCAGGCCGTCAAGGTCCGCCAGGTCATCGACGCTGATATAGCCGGCGCCGACCGTGGCGTAGCCCCGGACATCGGCGACGCCCGAGCCCGCGCGCGACGACTTCAGGACCCAGCCGGGTGGAGTGTGGCAGACCGACACGACGTCCGCCCCGGTCAGTTGCAGCTCGAAGGACTGAAGGTTCTGGTTGCTGTCGGCCGGGCGCCAGGTCAGCGAGACCAGTTCCGTGGGCGGCGGCGCGGGCGGAGCGGGCGGCGGCGCGACCTTGGCGGCGGCCGGGGCCTTGGCGGTCGGCTTGGCGCCTTTGTCATGGCAGGCGGCCGTCGCGACGAGCGCGAGAGCCATCAGGGACAGCCGCCAGGTGCGCATGGAATCTCCCGCCACGATCTAGAGCAACGTGGCGGGAAGCTATTCCTCTACTTGAGCACGCCGCAAGCGGCGCGCGCGCCAGCGCCGCCGATCGGCTGGGTCTTGTAGTCGTCGGCGTTGGCGTGGACCACGATGGCCGAGCCGTCGGCGTCCAGCAGGGCGGGGCGGCCGCCCGCGCCTTTCAGCGACACCAGGGTCGAGAAGGCTTCGGCCGTGGCCGAGCCATCAGCGCCGGCGAAGACGTTGGGCAGATCGCCGGCGTCATTGGCGTCGGGATTGAGCAGACCATGAACCGTCGTCGCGGCGGTGTGCACGTGAGCGCCGGCCGACTTGAAGTCCGGCGCCGAGCAGTCGCCCTTCTCGTGGAAATGGACCGCGTGCCAGCCCGGCGTCAGGCCTTTCAGCTCAAGTTTCAGCAGCACGCCATGCGGGGCTTCGGTGACGGTGACCGTTCCCGCGTCCTTGCCGTCGCTGGTCTTCATGGCCGCCGTCGCGGCGGTTTGGGCGAGCGCTGGAGACGCCGCCAGCAGGGCAACAAGGCTCAGGGCCGTCGTGACGGTGAGCTTACGCATGGGTTTTCCTTCTGAAACAGCCGGGTGATGGGACGCTGGCCGCTGGAAAGGTGGCGCCGTCCCTGTCGGAATGCTAACAGTTTCCGAGAGTTCCGTGTTCGATTCTGACGGCGAAAAATCCCCTTGAGCGACGATCAAAACACCGTTCCCCCTGACGCTTCGGGCGGGGATGTCGCCCCTATCAATATCGAGGACGAACTGCGTCGTTCGTATCTCGACTATGCGATGAGCGTCATCGTCAGCCGCGCCCTGCCGGACGCGCGCGACGGTCTCAAGCCGGTGCACCGCCGCGTGCTGTTCTCGATGCACGAGCAGGGGCAGACGCCGGAGCGTCCCTACGTGAAGTCGGCCCGCGTGGTCGGTGACGTGATGGGTAAGTACCACCCGCACGGCGACGCCTCGATCTACTTCACCCTGGTGCGGATGACCCAGTCGTTCTCGATGGGGCTGGTCTTGATCGACGGTCAGGGCAATTTCGGTTCGGTCGACGGCGATATGCCGGCCGCCATGCGTTATACCGAGTGCCGCATGGCTCCGCCGGCGATGGCGCTGCTGGCCGACCTGGACAAGGACACGGTCGATTTCCAGGACAACTACGACGGCAAGGAGCAGGAACCGACCGTTCTGCCGTCGCGCATCCCCAATCTGCTGGTCAACGGCGCCGGCGGCATCGCCGTCGGCATGGCCACCAATATTCCGCCGCACAATCTGGGCGAAGTCATCGACGCCTGCCTGCTGCTGATCGATCAGCCGGATGTCACCACCGACCAGCTGCTGGATCTGGTGCCGGGGCCCGACTTCCCGACCGGCGGCGAGATCATCGGCCGCGCGGGTCCGCGTCAGGCGCTGCTGACGGGCCGTGGCTCGGTGGTGATGCGCGGCGTCGCTTCCGTCGAGGAACTGCGCGCCGGCCGCGAGGCCATCATCGTCACCGAGATCCCGTATCAGGTGAACAAGGCCACCCTCGTAGAGCACATCGCCGAACTGGTTCGCGAAAAGAAGATCGAGGGCGTCGCCGATATCCGCGACGAGTCGAACCGCGACGGCATGCGTATCGTGGTCGAGCTGAAGCGCGACGCCTCGGGCGAGGTGATCCTGAACCAGCTGTACCGCTTCACCGCGCTGCAGACCTCGTTCGGGGTCAACATGCTGGCCCTGAACCGTGGGCGGCCGGAGCAGATGGGCCTGCACCAGCTGATCCAGCTGTTCGTCGAGTTCCGCGAGGAAGTCGTCGTCCGCCGGACCAAGTTCGAGCTGGGCAAGGCTCGCGATCGCGGCCACGTGCTGGTCGGTCTGACCATCGCCGTCGCCAATATCGACGAGTTCATCCACATCATCCGCTCGTCCAAGGACCCCACCGAGGCCCGCGAGCGCCTGGTGGCCAAGGCCTGGCCGGCCGGCGACATGCTGCCGCTGGTCGAGCTGATCGCCGACCCGCGCACCGTGCAGGAAGACGGCGGCTTCATCCGCCTGACCGACGAGCAGGCCCGCGCCATCCTGGCCCTGACGCTGTCGCGCCTGACCGGCCTTGGCCGTGACGAGATCGGCAACGAAGCCGCCGCCCTGGCCGACGCCATCCGCGGCTATCTGGAGCTGCTGTCCGACCGCGCCAACATCATGGCGGTGGTTCGCGAGGAGCTGGTCGAGGTCCGCGAGAAATTCGCCATTCCGCGTCGCAGCCAGATCGTCGACGGCGACGCCGACGTGGAGGACGAGGACCTGATCGTCCGCGAGGACATGGTGATCACCGTCACCCTGGGCGGCTATGTCAAGCGCACGCCGCTGGCCAATTACCGCACCCAGCATCTGGGCGGGAAGGGCAAGTCGGGCATGGCGACCAAGAGCGAGGACGCCGTCACCCGCGTGTTCTCGGCCTCGACCCACGCGCCGCTGCTGTTCTTCACCTCGGGCGGCAAGGTCTACAAGATGAAGGTGTGGCGCCTGCCGCTGGGCGCCGCCAACTCGCGCGGCAAGGCGTTCGTGAACCTGCTGCCGATCGAGCCGGGTGAAACCATCACCTCGATCCTGACCCTGCCGGAGGATGAGGCCACCTGGGGCGGGCTGGACGTGATGTTCGCCACCCGCTCGGGCAGCGTTCGTCGCAACAAGCTCAGCGACTTCGTGGACGTCCGCCGCAACGGCAAGATCGCCATGAAGCTGGATGAAGGCGACGGCATCGTCGGCGTCGCCGTCTGCAGCGCCGACCAGGACGTGTTGCTGACCACCGCGGCCGGCCGCTGCATCCGCTTCTCGGTCGACGAGGTGCGCGTGTTCGCCAGCCGTGACTCGACCGGCGTGCGCGGCGTCAAGCTGGCGGACGGCGACGAGGTCATCTCGATGGCGGTGCTGCGCAGCGTCGACGCCACGCCGGCCGAGCGCGCGGCCTACCTCAAGCACCAGCGCGCCATGCTGCGCGCCGCCGACGGCGAGGGCGAGGACACCCCCGTCGCGGCCGAAGAGGACGAAGAGGGCGGCGACGAAACCACGCTGACGCCCGAGCGGATCGCCGAGTTGGGCGCGGCCGAGGAAATCCTGCTGACCGTGTCGTCGGAAGGCTTCGGCAAGCGCACCAGCGCCTACGACTTCCGGCGCACCGGTCGGGGCGGCCAGGGCTTGGCGGCGCAGGACCTCAGCAAGCGCGGCGGTCGCCTTGTGGGCTCGTTCCCGGTCGAGGAAAGCGACCAGATCCTGCTCGTCACCGACGCTGGCCAGCTGATCCGAGTGCCTGTTTCGCAAATTCGTGTTGCGGCGCGGAATACTCAGGGCGTAACCATCTTCCGCACCGCGCAGGACGAGCATGTCGTCAGCGTCGAACGTCTCGCCGATTCCGGCGGCGACGATAATCAGGGCGAGGACAGCGGGGCGGACGAGACCCCGTAACCCTCGGCGCCAGAAGCAGGGGGTTGCATGCGGGTTGGGCTTTATCCGGGGACCTTCGACCCCGTCACCAACGGTCACCTCGATATCATCGGGCGGGCCGTCAAGCTGGTCGACAAGCTGGTGATCGGCGTGGCGGTGAACATCGGCAAGGGGCCGCTGTTCTCGCTGGAGGAACGGGTCGAGATCCTGGAGCGCGAGACGGAGCATCTGACCAAGATCGCGCAGATCGAGGTCCGTCCGTTCGAAAGCTTGCTGATGCATTTCGCCCGACAGGTGAACGCCCAGATGATCGTGCGGGGCCTGCGGGCCGTGGCCGACTTCGAATACGAATTCCAGATGACGGCGATGAACCAGCAGCTGGATCGCGAGATCGAAACCGTCTTCCTGATGGCCGATCCGCGCCACCAGGCGATCGCCTCGCGCCTGGTCAAGGAAATCGCCACCCTGGGCGGGGACATCGGCAAGTTCGTCCCGGCCGGCGTGGCTCAGCAACTGCTGGCCAAGGTGGGCAGGGGCTAGTTCCTTCGCCGTTATCCGGCCGGAATCGTGCGCTTCAACATTCGCCGCACTTGTCGGGGAGGCCGTGTCGTTCTACGCCCGGCCGCGACTGTTCTATTCGGGGAATTCGATGAAGCTCGCCACCACCGCCGCCGCGCTGGCGCTCGCCGCCGCCGCGACCTCTTTTGGGGCGGCTTCGGCCCAGACTGTTCCGGCCGCCTCGGATTGGCGGACGCCCGACCCGAACAACGTCATCGTCGTCGAGACCAACAAGGGCCGCATCATCGCCGAACTCTACCCGGAGGCCGCGCCGAACCACGTCGAACGCGTGCGGGCGCTGGTCAAGAGCGGCTTTTATAACGGCCTGACCTTCTTCCGCGTGATTGGCGACTTCATGGCCCAGACGGGCGATCCGCAGAACACCGGCATGGGCGGTTCGGATCAGCCGAACCTGACGGCCGAGTTCACCTTCCGCCGCGGGGCCGACATGCCGCTGGCCGAGGGCTTCAAGGTCGGAACCAACGAGGCGGGATGGTGGAAGTCGCTGCCGGTGACCAGCCAGAACTCGGCGCTCGCCGTGATGACCGCCGACCGCAAGGTGGCGACCTGGGGCAATTTCTGCTCGGGCGTCCTGGGCATGGCCCGCGCCGGGGATCCCGATAGCGCCAATAGCCAGTTCTTCTTCATGCGCCAGGCCAACGCTTCGCTGGACAAGACCTACACCGCCTTTGGCCGGGTGCTTTCGGGTCTGGACGTCGTGCGCGCCATCAAGACCGGCGAGCCGGTGCCAGATCCGCAGGACAAGATGATCAGCGTCAAGCTGCTGGCCGACCTGCCGGCCGACAAGCGCCCCTCGATCCAGGTGATGGACACCCGTTCAGCCGCCTTCAAGGCCCTGGTCGTCAAACGTCAGGGCGAGATGGGCGGCGGCTTCACCAACTGCGATGTCGACGTTCCCGTACAGGTGAAATGATGACCCGTTCGCGCGCGCTTCTGGCCGGGCTTTGCCTGGCGGTCCTGGCCACGCCGGCCCTCGCGGCCAAGCCGACCCCGCCGGCCAAACTGTCCTTGCCGGCCAAGCCGTCGGAACAGGACTGGCGAACCCCCGCGCCCGAGACGGTGATGGTGATCGACACCAACAAGGGGCGCGTGCTGGTCGAACTGATTCCGGAGGTCGCGCCCAACCATGCCCAGCGCCTGCGAGATCTGACCCGCGCCGGATTTTATGACGGCCGCACCTTCTTTCGAGTCATCGACCGGTTCATGGCCCAGACCGGCGATCCTCAAAACACCGGCGAAGGCGGCTCGACCAAGCCCAACCTGAAGGCGGAGTTCACGTTCCGGCGCGCCGCCGACACCGGCTTCGTGCCGATGGCCGCGCCGGCCGGCCTTGAAGTAGGCTACCTGAAATCCCTGCCCGTCGTCAGCCAGGCCTGGAGCTGGAGCGAGATGACCAGCGACAAGAAGGTCTCGGCGTGGGGAACCTACTGCCCCGGCGTGCTGGGCATGGCCCGCGACGAGGACAACAACTCGGCCAACAGCCAGTTCTTCCTGATGCGCCAGCCATATCCGTCTCTGGACAAGCGCTACACCGCGTTCGGGCGGGTGATCAGCGGCTTGGACGTCGTCCGCGCCATCAAGGTCGGCGAACCCGTGCCGCCGCCCCAGGACGTCATGCAGAAGGCGCGCCTGCTGTCGGACATTCCCGAGAGTCAGCGCCCCAAGGTCCGCGTGATCGATCCCAAGGGGCCGTGGTTCGCCGCCGAGACCAGGCGCCTGCGCGCTCTGAAGGGCGCCGATTTCTCGGTCTGCGACATCGACCTGCCGGTCGAGGTCCGTTGACGGAGCCTTGGCGTCCCGTTCCGCCCAGCGCCGTGCGTTTCACACTTTTGGGAAAATGCTCTAGAAGCGCGGGCACATCTTTTTCACCCAAGGGAAGACCATGTCGGCCGACCTCGAAAACACCCTGATCCTGACCCTGGATACCGGTCCGGTCACCATCAAGCTGCGTCCGGATCTGGCGCCGGGCCACGTGGCGCGGATCAAGGAACTGGTGCGGGAAGGCTTCTATGACGGCGTCGTCTTCCACCGCGTGATCCCGGGCTTCATGGCGCAGGGCGGCGATCCGACGGGCACCGGCCGCGGTGGGTCGGATAAGCCGGACCTGAAGGCCGAGTTCAACGACGAGCCGCACGTGCGCGGCGTCTGCTCGATGGCCCGCACGCCGAACCCGGATTCGGCCAACAGCCAGTTCTTCATCTGCTTCGACGACGCCACCTTCCTGGACAAGCAGTACACGGTCTGGGGGCAGGTGACCGAAGGCATGGAAAACGTCGACGCCCTGCCCAAGGGCGAGCCGCCGCGCGCGCCGGGCAAGATCATCAGCGCCCAGATCGCCGCCGACGCTTAAGGCCAGGCATCATCGCGACCATCAAGACGGCCTTGGACCATGGTCCGAGGCCGTTTTCTTACGGGAGCCGCCTGAGGGTCACCACGACGGGGCGGTGATCCGAGCCCACGGCGGGGCCGCGTTCGATCTTCACGGCCCGCCACTGGCTTCCGGCATAGACATGGTCGATCGGCAGGAACGGAGCGGGAGCGGCCGCCAAGCGCGAGAACTGGCCGGCCGGCCAGGAGGCCAGGGCGCGGGTCCAGCGGCGCAGGCCCAAGGCCTTGTCCTGCCGCTTCAGCGAGAACGACCACGGCGTCGAGTTGAAGTCGCCGGTCAGGATCGTGTCGCGCTTGTCGAACCGGCTCAGAAACTGAACGAGCTTGCGGCTCTGCGCTTGCTGCGGGCCGGCGGGTATCGGCCAAGTATAGTGAACGGCCATCACGGTGAAGGGGCCCTTGGCGTCGGCGAGAGTCGCCCAGGCCCCGGCGAGAAACGGCTTGTCGGTGGGGACGCCGCCGCGCGCCAGCATCGTCTTGCGCGAAAAGATCCAGGTCTCGCACTCGGCGACCCGGTCGCAGGATGAGTACGGGTACTGGGCCTTCAGAGCTTTCACGATCGGCGCGGCGCCGCCGGCGCCTTCCTCGATCAGCACGACGTCGGCGTTCTGGGCCTCGACCCAGGCCAACCCCGTTTCTGGAGAGCGGTTGTCGTGCCAGGCGTTGAATTGGACGAGCTTCAGGTCGCTCTCGACCGGCGTGGCGGGCTTGAAGCGCCAGGCCGCCCAGTATTCCGGCAGCATCATCACGGCGCAGGCGAGGATGGCGCCGCCGCCCAGACCGACGATCGCCCAGCGCTCGCCGCCGCGCGCGAAGATCGCGCCTAGCGCGACCGCGCCCACGCCCATCAACAGCCACAGCGGCGCCGCATGGGTCAGGGCGTCGAGTCGATCGCTCCAGGCGCCGCCAAGGCTGGCCAGCGCCAGGCCAAGACCCGCTAGCCCCAGCATCAAGCCGGCGCCACGAACAAGAAGGCTCAGAAGCTGGACGATCAACCGCATGGTCGGCCCTTAGCACAGGTCCTTAAAGGATGCGTCGTTGTCTCTCCCGCCCGGCGAAACCGGGGCTGACCGCATGGAAACGGCGGGGCGCGGGGCGCCATCAGCATACGGATAGGGCAGGCGTGTCTTGACCTGAGCGGCCCGTCGTGCGCTTGAAGCCCGCCCATGCGCCTTTCCGATTTCGATTTCGACCTCCCCGAGGACCGCATCGCCCTTCGGCCCGTCGAGCCGCGCGACGCCGCGCGCCTGCTCGTCGTGCGTCCGGGACACCCCGTAGCCGACCAGGTGGTCCGCCAGTTGCCGGACTTCCTAAGGCCCGGCGACGCCCTGGTCTTCAATGACACCCGCGTCATCCCCGCGCGCCTTTCAGGTCTGCGCGAGGGGCGCGCGACCGGCGGGGGCGATGGCGCGCCGGTGGCGGTCGAAGCGACCCTGCACCGCCGCCTCGCCCCGGACCGCTGGAGCGCCTTCATGCGCCCGGGCAAGCGGCTGAAGATCGGTGACCGCGTGAGCTTCGGGGCGCGCGAGGATCGCGTCCGCGCGCTCGACGGCCTGGACGCCACCATCGCCGAAAAGCACGAGGGCGGCGAGGTCGTGCTGGCCTTCGACCTGTCGGGCCCCGACCTCGATATCGGCGTCGCCCGCCACGGCGACATGCCGCTGCCGCCCTATATCGCCGCCAAGCGGGGCGAGGACGAGCGCGACAGATCCGACTATCAGACCGTCTATGCGCGGGAGGACGGCTCCGTGGCGGCTCCGACGGCTGGTCTGCACTTCACGCCCGACTTGCTCGAGGCGCTGAAGCAAAAGGGCGTCTCCCTGCATTTCGTGACCTTGCACGTGGGGGCAGGCACCTTCCTGCCGGTCAAGACCGACGACGTGTCCGAGCATCGGATGCACGCCGAGTTCGGCCAGGTGACGGCCGAGGTCGCCGACGCGCTGAACGCGGTTCGCGCCGCGGGCGGGCGCATCGTCTGCGTCGGCACGACCTCGCTGCGCCTGCTGGAAAGCGCGACCGGCGAGGATGGTGTGGTGCGGCCGTTCGCGGACGAGACGGCGATCTTCATCACGCCCGGCTACCGCTTCCGCGCCGCCGACGTGCTGATGACCAACTTCCATCTGCCCAAGTCGACGCTGTTCATGCTGGTCAGCGCCTTCGCCGGCTCGGCGACCATGCGGGCGGCCTATCAGCACGCGATCGCCACCGGCTATCGCTTCTACTCCTACGGCGACGGCAGCCTGCTGTTCAAAGACGAGACCTCCTGATGGCCGCGTTCCCCTTCGAGATCAAAGCCGTCGAGGGCAAGGCGCGCACGGGCGTGCTGAAGACGCCGCGCGGCGACATCCGCACGCCGGCCTTCATGCCGGTCGGGACGGCCGCGACCGTCAAGGCCATGACCGTCGATCAGGTCAAGGCCACCGGCGCCGACATCATCCTGGGCAACACCTATCACCTGATGCTGCGGCCGTCGGCCGAGCGGGTGGCGCGCCTGGGCGGACTGCACAAGTTCATGCGCTGGGATAAGCCGATCCTCACCGACAGCGGCGGCTTCCAGGTGATGAGCCTGTCGGGGATCAGCAAGCTGACCGAGGAGGCCGTGACCTTCTCCAGCCACGTGGACGGCTCCAAGCACGTGCTGACCCCCGAGCGTTCGATCGAGATTCAGGCCGACCTGCTGGGCAGCGACATTGTTATGCAACTGGACGAATGCGTCGCCTGGCCGGCCGAGGAGGCGAGGGCGCGAAAGGGCATGGAGCTTTCGGCCCGTTGGGCGCGGCGCTCAAAGGACGCCTTTGGGACGCGCGACACCCAGGCCCTGTTCGGCATCCAGCAGGGCTCGACCTTCGAGGCCCTGCGTCGCGAGTCGTCCGACCGCCTGCGCGAGATCGGCTTCGACGGCTACGCGATTGGCGGTCTGGCGGTGGGAGAGGGGCACGAGGCGATGTGCGAGGTTCTGGACTACGCGCCGGGCCTGCTGCCCGAGGACCGTCCGCGCTACCTGATGGGCGTGGGCAAGCCGATCGATCTGGTCGAGGCCGTGGCGCGCGGCGTCGACATGTTCGACTGCGTCCTACCCACCCGCTCGGGTCGTCACGGCCAGGCCTGGACGTGGGATGGACCCATAAACCTGAAGAACGCCAAGTACGCCGAGGACGAATCGCCGCTGGATCCCGACAGCGATTGCCCGGCCAGTCGCGACTATTCGAAGGCCTATCTGCGCCACCTGTTCAAGGCCGAGGAGATCCTGGGGCAGGTGTTGTTGTCCTGGCACAACATCGCCTTCTTCCAGGCGCTGACGGCGGCGATGCGCGCGGCGATCGCCGAGGGCCGCTTCGAGCGGTTCCGCCGCGAGTTCCGCGCCCGCCACCTGTCTCAGTAGGACGGGCCCTGGGGCAGGGTCGGCGCCTCCTCCTTGTGGATCGGAAAGCGCGGTCGGCGCGGACCATAGGGATCGGGCGGCGGCGGCATGCCCGGATCGACGACCGGCGGCTCGGCGGGCGGCTTATGCTGGGGCGTGGCGGGGGGGTTGCAGCCTCGCGCCTCGCCCAGGCCCTTCAGATAGGCGCGGCGGACGTTGCCCGAGGCGACGGCGCTCTGCACCAGACGATCGTGGCGTTCCGCGCCGGTGAGCTTGCGAACCCAGCTGCGCATCGGGATCAGATCCTGCGCCGTGCTGGCGACCGCGCCGAGCGCGGCTTCGCCAGCGGCCTTGCGCCCTCGGTCCATGAGGTCTTCGTTCGGCGCGGGCGGGTGGCGGTCGATGTCCTCGCCCAGGGCGGCGTCCAGCGGCGTGACCAGGGCGATCAGCGATTTGCAGTCGGCCTTCGCCGGTCGCTGGTACGGATCCTCCATGGCTTCGAGCAGCACGCGCGGAATCTTGGTGCGCACCACGTTCACATCCCGCAGCGGCGCGGTCATCGCGCCGGCGATTCCCTCCCGATTGGCCTGGTCGGTCGACTGGATCTTTTCGTTGGGAGGCGGAACGTCCAGCTGGCGCGCGGCCGCCGCGCCGGCCAGCGCGACGCCGCAAGAGGCCCATAGAAGCAAGGTTCTACGCATGACTCACTCAGACTCGCCCACAGCTTTACCTTTATCCTACGCAAAAACGGCGAAACCGTGCTTGCGACCAGGGCGCCCCCCGACTATGGTCCGCGCCGCTTCCACCGGCCCCCGCCGGATCGAGAGCGGGCCGGTAGCTCAGTGGTAGAGCATTCGACTTTTAATCGAATGGTCCTGGGTTCGAGTCCCAGCCGGCCTACCAATCACATGCAAAACGCGCATGTTTTCAAAGCCTTGCGAAAGGTTTGACAGCGAGGTTTGACAGTCCTCGTCCACTTTGCGTCCAATCTCGCGACCGCCGCACCCGTTGGCTTGTGCGGCCGATCGCGTGTGGCGCTCAACTTTCTTGAGCGAGCGTGGCCTGTTACGGCCGCGATCGCGTGCGGGGTGCAGTCGGCCTCGGCAAGGCGGCGCGCGCCGGTCTTACGCAGGCCGTTGGGCGACGAGCCCGTCGGAAGTCCGCACCGCGGGCCTGGAGGACTCGGCGGCGGACTCCGTCGACGATTATGTGAGTTTGGCGATCGCCAAGGCAGGCGATTTGGGCGCGCTTTCAGAATTGCGGGCGGGCCTTCGCGAGCGTGTGCTGGCGACGCCGCTGTTCGACGCGGCCCGTTTCGCCCAAGGGCTGGTCCGGGCGCTTCGGGAGATCGCCGCTTGAGCGATGCGGAGCGCTTCGCCAGTTTTTCTCCCAGGCCGACTCCGGTTTTCTCATTTGCCCCATAATTGGAGTAGGGATTTAAGCGGCTCAGGTTTCATAGCGTCGCGGGAGCCGGTCTCGGTTCCGCACGTTCAAGTTTCACTAGAGCCATGTGGCGAGCCCGGACCCAGGACGACGATCAGCCGATGACCGCCGACACCGCCGCCAGCCGGCCGTCGCCACCGCCGCCTAGACCACCGGGAAGGCGGCCTTTTTTCCGTCGTCGCTCGGCCATACCGGGCTTCGGTCTCAGCATGGGCGTCACCCTGACGATCCTGTCGCTGATCGTGTTGATCCCTTTGACCGCCGTGGCCCTGAAGGCCGCGCACCAGTCGCCGGAGGCCTTCTGGGCCGCGGCCTTCAATGATCGCAGCCTGGCGGCCTATCGCCTGACCTTCGGCGCCGCTTTCGTGGCGGCGGCGGTCAATGGCGTGTTTGGCGTTCTGACCGCCTGGGCGCTGGTCCGCTACGAGTTTCCGGGCAAGACGATCGTCAACGCCCTGGTCGACCTGCCGTTCGCCCTCCCGACCGCGGTGGCGGGTATCGCCCTGGCCACCCTTTACGCGCCGAGGGGCTGGGTGGGGCAGTTCCTGACGCCGCTTGGGATAAAGGCGGCCTATAATCCGGTCGGCGTGGTCATCGCCCTGACCTTCATCGGCCTTCCGTTCGTCGTCCGCACCATCGAGCCGGTGCTGCGCGACGCCGCCGAGGATGTGGAAGAGGCCGCCGCCAGTTTGGGCGCGGACCGTTTGCAGACCATCGCCCGCGTGGTGTTGCCCGCCCTGGCGCCGGCTTGGCTGAC
Organism: Caulobacter sp. SSI4214; assembly: GCF_012184455.1. NCBI lineage: Bacteria > Pseudomonadati > Pseudomonadota > Alphaproteobacteria > Caulobacterales > Caulobacteraceae > Caulobacter > Caulobacter sp. SSI4214. The sequence continues at coordinate 36,520 of NZ_SZWJ01000010.1, forward strand.
CGGCTTCGCCATGGCCTTCGCCCGCGGGGTGGGCGAGTACGGCTCGGTGATCTTCATCGCCGGCAACATGCCCTACAAGTCCGAGATCGCGCCGCTGCTGATCATCATCCAGCTGGAACAGTTCGAGTATGAGCGGGCGGCGACGATCGCGGTGGTCATGCTGGCGGTGTCCTTCACGATGCTGCTGGTCATCAACGCCATCCAGGCCTGGTCGCGGAGGTTCGACTGATGCGCGCCGTCGGTTCCCATCGCCGCGCCACGGATGATCCGGCCTGGGCCAAGGCGGTGATCATAGGCGTGGTGATGCTGTTCCTGGCCTTGGTGCTGGTGCTGCCCCTGGTCGCGGTCTTCGTCGAGGCGCTGCGCAAGGGCGCGGGGGCGGCCTTGGCGGCGATCACCAATCCCGACGCCCTGGCGGCGGTGAAGCTCACCCTGCTGACCGCCGTCATCGCCGTTCCGTTCAACGCCGTGTTCGGCCTTTGCGCCGCCTGGGCCATCGCCAAGCACGACTTCCCGGGCAAGGCGTTCCTGATCACCCTGATCGACCTGCCGTTCTCGGTCTCGCCCGTGGTGGCCGGCCTGATCTACGTGCTGGTGTTCGGCCTGCAGGGCTGGTTCGGGGAATGGCTGCTTGATCATGACCTGAAGATCATCTTCGCCGTGCCGGGGATCGTGCTGGCCACGATCTTCGTGACCTTCCCGTTCGTCGCCCGCGAACTGATCCCGCTGATGCAGGAGCAGGGAACGAGCGAGGAGGAGGCGGCGGTTTCGATGGGGGCTGGCGGCCTGACGACCTTCTGGCGCGTGACCGCGCCGAACGTGCGCTGGGGTCTGCTGTATGGCGTTCTGCTGTGCAACGCCCGGGCCATGGGCGAGTTCGGCGCGGTGTCGGTGGTCAGCGGCCATATTCGCGGCCTGACCAACACCATGCCGCTGCACGTCGAGATCCTCTACAACGAGTACGATTTCGTCGGCGCCTTCGCCGTCGCGGCCCTGCTTTGCCTTCTGGCCGTGGTGACGCTGGTTCTGAAGACGGCGCTGGAAGTCGCCCAGCCCGGCGTGCGCGGCCGCGGCGGACACTGAACGGACCGAAGACCATGACCATCTCCATCCGCTCGATCGAAAAGAAGTTCGGCCGCTATCCGGCCCTGAACAAGGTGGACCTCGAGATCGCCGACGGCGAGCTTCTGGCGCTGCTGGGGCCGTCGGGCTCGGGCAAGACGACCCTACTGCGCACGATCGCTGGCCTGGAGTTCCCGGACGCGGGGCAGGTCCTGTTCGACGGCGAGGATGTCACCTTCGCCTCGGCCGCAGCGCGGCGCGTGGGCTTCGTGTTTCAGCAGTACGCGCTGTTCAAGCACATGACCGTGGCCAAGAACATCGCGTTCGGTCTGGACGTGCGTAAGGGCAAGGACAAGCCCGACAAGGCCGAGATCGGCCGCCGGGTCGAGGCGCTGCTGAAGCTGGTTGAGCTGGAGGGCTTGGGCAAGCGCTATCCCTCGCAGCTGTCGGGCGGTCAGCGCCAGCGCGTGGCCCTGTCGCGCGCCTTGGCCGTTCAGCCCAGCGTGCTGTTGCTGGACGAGCCGTTCGGCGCCTTGGACGCCACGGTTCGCAAGTCGCTGCGCAAGGAGTTGCGGCGCGTGCACGACGCCACGGGCGTCACCACGATCTTCGTCACCCATGATCAGGAGGAGGCCCTGGAGCTGGCCGATCGGGTGGCCATCCTCAACAAGGGCCAGATCGAGCAGATCGGCACGCCCGACCAGGTGCACGAAGAGCCCGAGACGGCCTTCGTCTGCGGCTTCGTGGGGGAGGCCAACTGCTTCGACGGGCGGGTCGGCGATGGCCGTTTCAGCGCCGGGGCCTTGCAATTGCCGGCTTCGGGTCTGCGCGACGGTTCCGCGACGGCCTATGTGCGTCCGCATGACTTCGTACTGGACGACGCGGGCTTCGAGGTGCGGGTCGATCGCGCTCACGTGCAGGGCGCCTTGACCACGGTCAACGCCACGACCTTGGACGGCAGACCGCTGGAGATCAGCGCTTCGCGCGCCGAGGCCGCCCGTTTCGCGGGCACGGTCAGGATCAGCGCGCGTAAGGCGCACGTTTACGCCGCTTAAGGAACTTCTGCCGTTAAGCTTCCCGCGAAGGCTATCGCGGTTCGACCCCAGCACGGGGCGCGGTCGCGGCGCGGTCTTCGGTCGGCGGGAGCTCTAAAGGTCGCATGGTGATGGTCGAGCCTTCGGGCGCGGAACGCCGCGCGCATCCCCGTATGCCGGCGGCGCGCAAGATCTACGTCGTCGATGATCCGCGCTCCTGGAAGTGCTCGTTGCTGGACGTGGCGGAGAAGGGCGCGCGCCTGTCGACCGCCGGAAGCGCCTCGCCGCCGGATCAGTTTGTTTTCGTCGACGCGGGCGGACGTCGCGTGCACCTGGCTCAAGTGGTGTGGCGGTCCGGCGCCGAGGTCGGCGTGCAGTTTCTGCGAACCGAGCGTATTGGCCCTCGAGCCGGCGGCGCGGCGGGAGCGCTCGAGATCGCGCGCAAGTTCGCCGCCAGCCCGGCGTCGGACGGTCCTCGGTAGGAACTACTGTTGTTGCTGTTGTTGCTGCTGATGCAGGTCTTCGCGTAGCGCCGCGTCGGGGCGACGCCGGCCGCCGGCGAAGTTGGGGCGAGCCATGCGCATGAATTCCGGCTCGGCCACGGCGGCCCTGGCGCGCCGCACCGAAACGCCGACCGCCAGCTGGCTTTCGGAGTCGCCCTTGTAGACACCGCGCGACGGCGTGACGTCGGCATAGTCGCGTCCCACCGCCACGGCCACGTGGCGCTCGCCGGCCATCATGTTGTTGGTCGGGTCGAAACCGACCCAACGCAGGCTGGGCAGGAACACCTCGACCCAGGCGTGGGTCGCGTCGGGATCGGAGCGGTCGCCCTGGTCGCGGTCCGTGAACAGATAGCCCGAGACGTATCGGGCCGGCACGCCCCAGTCGCGGCAGATGGCCAGCATGATGTGGGCGAAGTCCTGACAGACGCCGCGTCCCACGCCCAGCGCCAGGTCGATCGGGCTGTCGGCGTCGGTGACGCCCGGCTGGTACTCGAACGCGCCGTAGATGGTTTCCGAAAGGACGCGGACGGCGGTCAGCGGGTCTTTCCGCTTTAAAGCGTCGAGGTCGTGGTTGGCGACGAAGGCGCGCAGGGCGTCGGTCGTCTCGACAAAGCCGTGCGGCCGCAGGAAGTCGAAGCACTCGCCCCGCACGAACTCGCTGCGCAGGCGGTCCCATTCGCCCATGTCCAGATGCGCGGGCCGTTCGGGCGGCGCCTCGGTCTCGACCGCCGAGCGGGCGATGATGGTCAGCTTGTCATGCGGTTGCGGGACGTCGAAATGATAGACGGCGTTGCCGAAGCTGTCGGCGTAAGAGAACAGCTGCGCGGCCGGCTCGATGTCCAGCTCGAAGCTCACCAGGCGCTGGCGCGCGGTCTTCTGGGGCTGCATCCACAGCTCCATCAAGCTTTCCCGAACGGGACGCTCATAGTGATACTGGGTGACGTGGCGGATTTCCAAGAGCACGGGCGTATACCTTAGGCGGGCAGGCGCATTTCGAGCGGATAGGCCACGAAGGTCTCGTAGATCGCTTCGTGGATACGCGCGCATTCGTTGACGACGGTGGTCAGCAGCGGACCGGCGCCGACGGCTTCCAGCTCGTCGACATCCGCATATTCCAGGCGGGCCTTCAGGCGGCCGGCCAGGCGTTCGGGCCCGGCGCGCTCGCCGGCGGAGACCCGGCGGGCCAGCGCCGCCAGGTGCTGTTCGATCTGCGCGGTGGCGAAGCGGATCGAGCGAGGGAAGTCCTCGTCGAAGACCAGGAATTCCAGGATATGCCGGGGCTCGATCTCGGCGGTGTAGACCCGCAGATACGGTTCCAGGGCGCAGGCCATCCGCAGCACGCTGACCAGGGCCACGTGGTCGTCGACCTGGCGGTCGGCGGGGGTCTTGGCGAAGCAGACCTCCAGTAGGCGCGAGACCAGCTGGGCGCGTTCCATATGGATGCCCAGCATCATGAACCGCCAGCTTTCGCCATGGCTCATGGTGGTGTCGGCCGCGCCCTTGAACAGATGAAGGTCGGCGATCACGTCGTGCAGGAAGGTGCTGGACGCGTCCTTGAACTCCTTGCCCACCTGGGGATCGGTGACCTTGAGGTAGAGCAGGTTCAGCCGCTCCCAGGCCTCCGTCGTGATCTGGTCGCGGACCTGTCGGGCGTTCTCGCGCGCGCGGGCCAGGGACGAGACCACCGAATTCGGGTCCTGGCGGTTCAGCACCAGAGCCCGAGCGGCCTCGTAGGAGGCCACGCCCGCGCCATCGCCCGGCTCGCCCACCGCGGCTAAGGCGATCAGCACGGCCTGCGCGCCGGACTCGGTCTGGTCCAGGGTGGCGTTCAACATCACCGAGGACAGGCGCGAGAGGTGCTCGGCGCGTTCGATGTACCGGCCCAGCCAGTAAAGGCTGTCGGCGACTCGAGCCAACATCATGAGCGCGCGCTCCCCTGACCGACGCCATTTCCGTGGGCGTGACCATTTTCCTCGGCCAGCACCCAGGTGTCCTTGCTGCCGCCGCCCTGGCTGGAATTGACGACCAGCGAGCCGCGCTTCAGCGCCACGCGGGTGAGGGCGCCGGGGGTGACGATGGTCTTCTCGCCGGACAGGATGAAGGGGCGCAGGTCGACGTGGCGTGGTTCGATCCGGCCGTCGATCAGGCATGGGGCCGTCGACAGCTGGATGGTCGGCTGGGCGATGTAGTTCTCCGGATCGGCCTTGATCGCCTTGGCGAAGTCGTCGCGCTCCGTCTGGCTGGCGTGTGGTCCCACCAGCATCCCATAGCCGCCCGAGGCGCCGACGGCCTTGACCACGTACTTGTCCAGGTTGCCGAGCACGTGCTGCAACTGCCTCGGCTCGCGGCAGAGGAAGGTCTCGATGTTGGGCAGGATCGGATCCTGGTCGAGATAGTAGCGGATGATGTCCGGGACATAGGCGTAGACGGCCTTGTCGTCGGCGACGCCCGTGCCCGGCGCGTTGCAGATGACCACGTTGCCGGCCCGATAGGCGTTGAACAGGCCCGCCGCGCCCAGGGAGCTGTCACGCCGGAAGGTGAGGGGATCGATGAAATCGTCGTCGACCCGGCGATAGATCACGTCCACCCGGCGCAAGCCCGTGGTCGTGCGCATGTGGACCATGTTCTCGTGCACCACCAGATCGCGGCCCTCGACCAGCGGTACGCCCATCAAGCGGGCGAGATAGGCGTGCTCGTAATAGGCGCTGTTATAGACGCCAGGGGTTAACACCACGACCTGAGGCTCGGCGCGCCAGCCGGCGGCCATGCTCTTCAGCGTCGACAGCAGAAGGTCCGGATAGCGTTCGACCGGCCGCACCCCGGCGGCGCGATAGGTGCCCGGGAAGGTTCGCTTGGCCGCGTCGCGATTGGCCAGCATGTAGGACACGCCGGACGGGACCCGCAGATTGTCCTCCAGCACCGCGAACTCGCCGTTCTGCTGGCGGATAAGATCGCTGCCGCAGACATTGGCGTAGGCCTTGTGCGGCACATAGAGGTGCTGCATTTCGCGCCGGTACGATGGCGCGCCCAGGACAAGCTCGCGCGGCACGACGCCGTCCATCAGGATCTGCTGGTCGCCATAGATGTCGGCCAGGAACAGGTTCAGCGCCTGCAGTCGCTGGGTCAGGCCCGCCTCGATCTTCGACCATTCCGCGGCCGGAATGATGCGGGGAAAGAGATCCGTCGGAATGATCCGCTCGGTGGTGTTTTCCGCCCCATAGACCGTGAAGGTGATGCCCTGCAGCAGGAACGAGCGCTCCAGCGTGCGCTGGCGGCCCGCCAGTTCCTCGGCGCCCAGCGTCGACATGCGCGCGTGCAGCGGATCATAGTGTCGCCGGACGTCCCCTTGGGGCGTGAACATCTCGTCATAGGCCACCCCCGGCAGGTAGGCCGCTTCGGTCATCGGCAGGGTCGGTGCGCCCTCTAGGGTCTGGGTCTTCGCCGCCACGTTTCTTTCCGTGTTGTCTTCGCCTTGGGCTCGTTCCGGGAGGATCGAGCCGATTCGACACTAAACGTCGCATGTTTCGGGCGCGGCGGGATTCGACCTCCGCCGCGCGGATGCGCACGACTGCCTATCATTTGGGCGCCAATCGCCCCGTTTGAGAAGCGTCGGCGTCCGTGCGCTCGTTACATTTCCGGTCGTGACACAGCGCCGACCCCGGACTACAGCAGGAACGGGGGCGCTTAGCGCGGGGAACGTGATTTGGTGCTTGGGCGGTACTCCCTGGCTTTGACGGCTGTGACTTGGCTTCTGGCGACCAGCGCCTTCGCCGACGAGCCGATGGCCCAGATCCAGGGCGTCGAGGACAAGAGCCTGCGCGAGGCGATCCAGCGCGCCCTGACGCAATCCAAGCATCCCGCTCAAAGCCGCGCCGAGGCTCGGCGTCGCGCTCGCCAGGCCGGCGAGGACGCCATCGCGGTGCTCCGCGCGGAGGGCTATTACGGCTATACCGTCGAGCCCGACGTGCTGGACGGCGATCCGCCGCGCGGCGTGGTCCGCATCACGCCCGGACCACTGTTCGTCATCGCCGACCCCCGCATCGATTGGGCGGGCAAGGCGCCCGACGAGGGCAGCGCCCAGCGCGCCGTTCTGGCCATGCACCTGGGCGATGGCGAGCCGGGACGGTCCGCCGACGTGGTCGGCGCCGAGGGACGGGTGGTCGCCCAGATCCAGAAGCTGGGCTATGCGGACGCGGTCGCCCAACCGCGCGAAGTCATCGTCGACCACGCGGATCACACGGTTCGTCCCGCCTTCAAGATCGACGCCGGTCCGCTGGTCCATCTGGACGGTATCGACGTCGTGACCAAGGGGCGCACAAATCCGGCTTGGGTCAGCCATCTGGCCACCTGGCGCGCGGGCGATATCTATGACCCCGAGGACGTGGCCGAGCTGGAGCGACGCCTTCGCGACACCGGCGTCTACGACTCGATCGCGGTCTCCGTCGCCGGCGAGGACAAGGCCACGGCGGACGGCTTCCGCCCTGTGGTCGTGACCCTGGCCGATCGCAAGTCGCGGACCGTCGAACTGGGCGCCGGCTATTCGACCAGCGAGGGCTCGGGCGTCGACGCTCGCTGGATCCGCTACAACCGCCTTCGCCGCGCCGACACCACGACCTATATCGCCCGATTGGCCAAGTTGGAGCAGCGGCTGGAGGCCGATCTGTCGCTGCCGCACTGGCGGCGGCCGCAACAGACGCTGAAGCTGACCAGCGCCGTGTTCCGCACCGACACCTCCGCCTATAACGAAACCGGCGCCACGATCGGGGTCGACGTGACCAAGCGTCAGCAGATCACCTCCTATCGAACCTTTGGCGTTTCGCTGGATCTCTCGCAGACCAAGGAGAAGGTTAACGCCGCCGGGACCGTGGCTGGACGCAGCCTGAACCTGGCCACCTTCGCGGGTCTGGCGGCTTATGCCCTGGATTTCTCCGACAGCATCCTCGACCCCAAGCGCGGCTGGCGTCTCGAAGCCCGGGCCGAACCCATCTATGTGGTCGGCGACACGAACCTGCCGTTCCTGAAGCTGACCACCCAGGGGACGGCCTATATCCCGTTCGGATCCCAGGCCAGCACGGTGCTGGCCTCGCGGGTGAAGCTGGGCGCCATTCTGGGCGGCGGCATTCCCGACGTGCCGGCCGCGCGGCGCTTCTACGCCGGCGGCGGCGGATCGGTGCGCGGCTATGCCTATCAGGCCATTGGTCCGCGTCTGGCCGACAATACCCCGCAAGGCGGCATCTCGCTGGTCGAGACCTCGGTCGAGTTGCGCCAGAAGGTCACGCAGCGCTGGAGCGGCGTGGTGTTCGTCGACGCCGGGGCCATCGGCACCCACACGACGCCTCAAAGAGAGGATTTCAAGGCCGGCGCCGGCTTCGGCGTGCGCTATGACCTGGGCTTCGGCCCGATCCGCGCCGACATCGCCGCCCCGCTGGGCCGCCGCAAGGGCGACCCGACCTTCCAGATCTATCTCAGCATCGGGCAAAGCTTTTGAGCCGGGAACACGACAAGCCCGATCTGACGGACACGGTCGTTCACGCCGCCGAGGCGGCGGGCGAGGCCGCGGCCGAGGTCGCTCAAGCCGCGGTGAAGAAACTGGGCTGGGGCGGGATCGCCCTCATTGTTTCCGCCATCTTCGCGGGCGTTCTGATCATCATGGCCGGCGGTCTTCGCTACGCCCCGATCACGCCGCAGGGCCGGATGTTCCTGGAGGCCCGCGTCTCGGGCTTGAAACTGGGGCGTATCGGCGTCCTGCGCATCGAAGGCCTGTCGGGGGATATCTGGAAGGACTTCGGCGTCCGGCGCCTGACCATCTCCGACCCCAGAGGCGTCTGGTTGGAGGCGCACGATCTGCGCGTGGCCTGGCGACCGACCGAGCTATTCGGCCGTCGGTTCCACGCCGAACAAATCGCCGCGCGCGACGTCTCGATCCTGCGGCGCCCCGTCATGGGCCCGGCGGGCAAGTCCAGCGCCGCGCCGCTCTCGATCGACCTCGACGCCTTCGCCTTCCGCCTGCTCACGCGACCGGAGTTCAGCGGCCAAGCGGGCGATTTCGATGTCTCCGGCGCCTATGACATGGCGAGGCTGGGTGGGCAGAAGGGGCAGTTGGCGGTGTCGTCGCGTCTCCACGCCGGCGATCATCTGAATCTCGACTTCGATTTGGGCCGCGGCGAGACGCTGCATCTGAAGGCGGACGCTCAGGAGGCTAATGGCGGAGCGATCGCCGGCGCCCTGGGCTTGCCCGCCAATCGTCCATTCGATCTGAAGGCCAAGGCGGATGGAAAGACCAATCGCGCGACCTTCGATGTCGTCGCGCGGTCCGGCGGCGCGACGCCGCTCGAGGCTCAAGGCGCCTGGACGCCGCAAGGCGGGTCCGCGCGCGGTCGCGTGGACCTGAGCGCTTCCAGCCTGACCCAGCGTCTGCAGCGCATGTTCGGCGCCGAGGCGAACTTCACGATCGACGGCCAGAAGGCGACCGCGGACGGCCTCTCGGCCCTGGTCTTACGGATTCGGGCCGAGAACCTGACGCTGGACGCCCATGGCCTGGCCGATCTGGCCAAGCGTCGCACGGGACCGCAGGGGCTGGCCTTCAATGCCCGCATCGGCGCGCTGAAGCGCATCGTCTCCATTCCGCAAATGGGCCAGGGCCTGGCCGACGGCGTCTTCCGGTTGGAGGACGGCGGCTTCTCGGTGGAGGGGACCGCCGATGTCGCCGACCTGGAACTGTTGGGCTATCACCTCAAGCGCGCCAAGGGGCCGGCCAAGGTCCGCTGGGCCAAGGGCGAGCTGGAGATCAAGGCCGAGGCCGCGACCTCGGGCGGCGGCGGCACGGGCCTTTTGGCCCTGCTGGGGCCCAGTCCAAAGGCCACGTTCGAGGGCGCGCGGATCAAGGGCGGCCGTTTCCTGATCAAGGCCGCGCGGATCGATGCGCCGAACCTGATCGTCACCGGCAAGGGCGAGCGCGCCATCCTGGGCGGCCTGACCTTCGACGGCGAGATGCGCGTGGCTAGCATGGGGCCCGTCCGGCCCGGCGCGAAGGGCTCTCTGCTCGCCAAGTGGACCGCGTCCAGCTTCGCCGGGCGGCCGTGGGGCTTCACGGTGGACAGCCAGGCCGCGGGCTTCGCCACCGGCTATGCCGAGATCGATCGGTTGCTGGGCGCCGCGCCGCGCTTCAACGGCAAGGCGAGCTGGAACGACGGCGTGCTGACGGTCTCGGACGCGAGACTGGACGGGACCAACGCCTCGGTGAAGTCGTCCGGCAAGCTGACGGCCCAGGGCTTGGGTCTGGACTTCAAGCTGGACTGGACCGCGGCGGGGCCGTTTGTCGCTGGTCCGGTCGAGATCGCCGGTAAGGCGGCGGGCGACGGCAGGGTCGGCGGCGCCCTGTCGACGCCCAAGGTCGATCTGAACGCCGATTTCGACTCCATCGACCTGCCGCGCCTGCCGCTGAAGAAGGCGCATCTGACCCTGACCTTCGCGCACGGCCCCAACGCCACGGACGGCGCGGCCGCGCTGCAGGCGACCAGCGACTATGGTCCGGCCCGAGGACGCGCGTCCTTCCGCTTTTCGCCAGGCGGCATCGAGCTCAGCGATGTGGATGTCGACGCCGGCGGGGCCAAGGCCAAGGGCGCGGTCTCGCTTCGCAACGCCATGCCGGCGACGGCCGATCTGACGGTAGCCATCGGGCCGGGGGCCTTTATCCCGCAAGGTCAGGTCAAGGGCTCGGCCAAGCTGGTCGACGCGCCGGGAGGCGGCGGTCCGGTCGCGACCCTGGATCTCACCGCTCAGGATGTCGCGGCGGGCGAATGGAAGCTGCGTCAGGCGCGCATCCGCGCCGATGGGCCGCTGGCGCGTCTGCCGCTGTCGATCGACGCGCGGGGCGAGGCGCCCGGCGGCTTCTGGAAGCTGGGCGGCGCGGGCGAGCTGGCGCAGAACCCGGGCGGCAAGATCTATGACCTGACCTTAAACGCCTCCGGCAAGATGGGGCGAACCGAGGTCAAGACCCGCGAGGCCGCCAAGATCCGGTTCGGCGACGGCCCGACCCAGGCCCGTCTGCGCCTGGCCATCGACAAGGGCCGCGCGGATATCGACGCCGACCTGGGCGGCGCGGTGGCCATGCTGAAGGCCGAACTGAGCGGCGTGACCCTGACGGCCTTCGATCCCGACCTGGATGGCGATATCGACGGTTCGTTCAACCTGCATGGTCAGGGAGACGTGCTCGGCGGCGACTTCACCATGCGTCTGTCCAACGCTCGCGAGCGGGGCGCCAGGATCGACCAGTCCCTGAACGCCAAGGTCCACGGCGAACTGGCCGACCGCCGGCTGACCATCGGCTTCGACGGCGACAACCGCCAGGGTTTGAAGGCCGAGGCCAATCTGGTGCTGCCGGTCGAGGCTTCGGCTAAGCCGCTGACCCTGATGATCGACAAGAAGCGCGGGGTGCAGGGGCGTTTCATGGCCCAGGGCGAGATCAAGCCGCTCTGGGACCTCTTGATGGGACCCGAACGGTCGCTGTCGGGGCGGATCAATCTGCAGGCCAGCCTGGGCGGCACCCTGGCCGACCCGCGCCTGATCGGTTCGGCGACGCTGGATAGCGGCGGCTTCGAGGATGGCCAGTCGGGTCTGCGCCTGCGCAATGTCACCTTGCGCGCGGCCCTCGCCGACAACGCCATCGATGTCAGTCAGGCCATCGGCGAGGACGGGCAGGGCGGCACGGTCTCGGGCGCGGGACGGATCAGCCTGGCCCGCGACGGCGTCGGCAGCTTCAAGCTGGACATGAAGAGCTTCCGTTTGATCGACAACGACCTGGCCTCGGCGGTCGCCACGGGCCAGGCCAGCGTCAATCGCTCCGCCGACGGCAAGATCAAGCTGACCGGGGCGGTGACGCTGGACCGCGCCGACGTCTCGGCCCAGACCAGGACGCCGGCCGGCGTCGTGGCCATGGATGTCGTCGAACGCAACCGCCCGCTGGACCTGGACCAGGGCCTGCAGCGTCGCCCGACGACGGGCGGCATGATCCTCGACCTCGACTTGAAGGCGCCGCGCCGGGTGTTCGTGCGCGGGCGCGGTCTCGACGTGGAGTTGTCGCTCGACGCCCATGTCGGCGGCACCTCTCTCGCGCCCGCCCTGACCGGCGTGTCGCGGATGGTGCGCGGCGAATACGACTTCGCCGGCAAGCGGTTCGAGTTCGACGACGACGGGGTGGTCTATCTGTCCACCCAGCTGGATCATATTCGCCTGAACCTGTCGGCCACGCGTCAGGACACGGCGCTGACGGCGGTGGTCAAGATCCAGGGCACCGCGGCCAAGCCCGAGATCACCCTGACCTCCAAGCCCGAACTGCCCAGCGACGAGGTGCTGAGCCAGGTGCTCTTTGGCGCCTCGGCCGCTCAGCTGACGCCAATCGAGGCCGCTCAACTGGCTTCGGCTTTGGCCGCGCTGGCCGGCGGCGGCGGCTTCGACGTGATCGGCAATCTGCGCAGCTTCGCCCGGCTGGATCGCCTGGCGTTCGCGGAGAGCGCCACGGGCATGACGGTGGCCGGCGGAAAGTACGTGACCGACGACGTCTATGTCGAAATCATCGGCGGGGGGCGCGAGGGACCGGCGGCGCAGGTCGAGTGGCGGGTTCGCCGCACGCTGTCGCTCGTCTCGCGGATCGGCAGCCAGAACGACGCCAAGCTTTCCGTTCGCTGGCGAAAGGACTACTAATCCAGCAAGGCTGTTGCGCGGGCGATCGGTTTCCTCTTGGGAGGCGACAACGATTTGCCCGCGGCCCTTGGTTATCGTGACTGAGGGAGGATCGGCGTTTCATGCGACTCAATTCGGAAGATCGCGCGGTGCTGGACCGCATCGCGCGCGACGGCGGGCGGATTATCGACCGCGCCGTGGCGTGGTGCGCCGTCAACTCGGGCAGTCGGCACTTCGAAGGGTTGGAGCGCCAGAGGCGGATCTTGCTGGACGCCGCCGCGGTTCTGCCCGCCGCGCCGATCGATATCCCGCTATCGGCGTCTCGCGAAATCACCGCCGAGGGACGCGAGAGCGAATTCCACCATCCGCCGTCGCTCGCCGTGATCGTCCGACCCGAGGCGCCGGTGCAGGTTGTGCTGACCGGCCACTACGACACCGTCTATCCGCAGACGAGCCCCTTCCAGGTCGTCCGCACGCGCCCCGACGGCGCGCTGCATGGCCCGGGAATCGCCGACATGAAGGGCGGCATCTCGGTCATGCTGGCGGCGCTGGAAGCCTTCGAAGGCTGCCCGGACGCGGCGAATGTCGGCTATCGCCTGTTGCTGTCGCCCGACGAGGAGATCGGCTCGATCGCCTCGGGCCCCGTTCTGGCCCGGTTCGCGCGGGAAGGGCATGTGGGCCTGACCTACGAGCCGGCCTTGGCGGACGGGGCCCTGGCCTCGGCGCGGAAGGGATCGGGCAACTTCCACATCGTGGTCCGGGGCCGCGCCGCCCACGCCGGCCGCGATTTCGCCGCCGGCCGCAACGCCGTGATCGGCGCGGCGCGGATGGCCGAGAAGCTGCACGCCCTCAATGGCCAGCGCGACGGCGTCACCGTCAATGTCGCGCGGATCGACGGCGGGGCGCCGCTGAACATGGTGCCGGACGTCGCCGTGGTTCGTTTCAATGTCCGCTTCCCGGAGGCGGAGGCCGCCACGTGGTTCGAGGCCGAGGTCGCCCGCATCGTCGCAGAGGCCGGCGAGGACCTGCACGCGCATCTGCACGGCATGATCACCCGAGGCGCCAAGCCGTTCAACGCGGCTCAGCAGCGCCTGTTCGGGGCGGTGAAGGACGTCGGCGCCCTGCTGGGTCAGGACATTGCCTGGAAGCCGTCCGGCGGCGTATGCGAGGGCAACAACCTGTTCGCCTCGGGCCTGCCGAACGTCGACACCCTGGGGGTGCGCGGCGGCGACATCCACAGCGAGGCCGAGCACGCCTGGCCGGAGAGCTTCGTCGAGCGCGCGCAGCTTTCGGCCCTGATCCTGATGAAGCTGGCCAGCGGCGAGATCGACGCCCGGGCCATCCATAGCGCGATGGAGACCCACTGAATGCTCGTCGTCCGTCCCGCCGGTCCCGGCGACTTCGACGCTCTGATGGAGCTAGCCGTGCTGTCGGGGCGCGGCTTCACCAGCCTGCCCGAGGACGAGCCGACGCTGCGCGCGCGCCTTGATCTCTCGGAAGCCAGCTTCCAGGCCGGCGTGGCGCCGCCCGAGGCCTGGTACACCTTGATGCTGGAAGACCTGGAGACGGGCTCGATCGAGGGCGTGGCCGGGGTGAAGGCGGGCGTTGGCCTGAAGCGCCCCCACTTCTCGTTCCGGGTCGTGACCTTGGCCCAGTCGTCGCCGGTGCTGGACATGCGGTTCGACCACAAGGCCCTGGTGCTGGTGAACGAATGCGCCGGTTGGTCGGAGGTCGGCTCGCTGTTCCTGCGCCCGGAGAAGCGCAAGGGCGGCGCGGGGCGTCTGCTGGCCCAGTCGCGCTACATGCTGATCGGCATCGAGCCGCAGCGCTTCGCGGAGATGGTGCTGGCCGAACTGCGCGGCTGGTTCGACGAAGACGGTCGCTGTCCGTTCTGGGAGCACGTCTCGCACAAGTTCTTCCGTCTCGACTTCGATCAGGCCGACCGAATGAGCGCCTCGACCGATGGGCAGTTCATTCTCGACCTGGCGCCGCGACACCCGATCTATACCGAGCTGATGCCTGTCGAGGCGCGGGACGTGATCGGCCGCGTCCACCGCGATGGCGAGGCCGCCCGCGCCATGCTGGAGCGCGAGGGCTTCCGCTACCAGGGCCTAGTGGACCTGTTCGACGCCGGTCCGACCGTGGCCTGTCCGCGCGACGACATCCGGACGGTTCGCGATTCCCGGCGGTTGCGGGTCAGGCTGGGCGAAGACGCGTTCGGCGAGGAGGCGCTGGTCTCGACCGGCGAGGTCGCGCGGTTTCGCGCCGTGCGGACCCCGGTGCTGATCGACGGCGAGGCGGCGATCCTGGGCCGCGAGGCGCTGGACGCGCTGGGAATTTCCGAAGGCGAAATGGTGCGGGTGAAGGCATGAGCGGCGGACTGTTCATCGACGGCAAGTGGCGTTCGGGCCAGGGCGCGGAGCTGGTCTCCATCGATCCGGCGACCGAGGAGGCCGTCTGGCGCGGCGCGACCGCCAGCCAGGGCGACGTGGCCGAGGCCGTGGCCGCCGCGCGCCGGTCCTTCCCCGGCTGGGCGGACCGTTCCCGCGACGAGCGGATCGCGGTCCTGCGCCGCTACAAAGAGGTCCTGACCGAGCGGGCGCCCGCCTTCGCCGAGGCCTTGAGCCGCGAGACCGGCAAGGCGCTGTGGGAGACCAAGGCCGAGTTGGGCTCGATGACCGGCAAGGTCGAACTCTCGATCCGCGCGTATGATGAGCGCACGGGGGTAACCGAAAACGCCATGCCGTTCGGCCGCGCCGTGCTGCGCCACCGCGCCCATGGGGTGATGGCCGTGCTGGGACCGTACAATTTCCCCGGTCACCTGCCTAATGGCCACATCGTGCCGGCCCTGCTGGCGGGCGACACCGTTGTCTTCAAGCCGTCCGAGGAAACGCCCCTGGCCGGCCAACTGATGGTCGAGGCGCTGGAGGCCGCCGGCGTTCCGGCGGGCGTCGTCAATCTGGTTCAGGGCGGCCGCGAGACGGGCCAGGCGTTGATCAATCAGGAGATCGACGGCCTGCTGTTCACCGGCTCGGCCGCGGCCGGGGCCTTCTTCCGCCGCCACTTCGCCGACCGGCCCGACGTGATCCTGGCCCTGGAGCTGGGGGGCAACAATCCGCTCGTGGTCTGGGACGCCGAAGACGCGGATGCCGTGGCGGCCCTGGTCGCGCAGTCGGCCTTCATCACCACCGGCCAGCGCTGCTCGTGCGCGCGGCGGCTGATCGTTCCCGACGACGCCTTCGGCCAGGCCGTAATCGAGGCGACGGCCGCTCTGGCCGACCGCCTGTCGATCGGTGCGTGGAACGGCCAGGACGAAGTCTTTATGGGCCCGCTGATCTCGGCCCGCGCCGCCAACGCCGCCCGCGCGACGGCCAGCGCGATGGGCGGCAAGCCCATTCGATCGCTGGGCGCGGTCGAGGGGCTGAGCGAGGCCTTCGTGACGCCCGGTCTGATCGACGTCACCGGCGTCGACATCCCGGATGAGGAGCTGTTCGCCCCTTGGCTGCAGGTGCGCCGCGTGAAGGACTTCGACGCGGCGCTGAAGACCGCCAACGCCACGCGCTACGGGTTGTCGGCCGGATTGATCTCCAACGAAGCCGGGCGGTGGGACCAGTTCCTCAAGCACATCCGGGCGGGCGTGGTGAACTGGAACAGGCCGACCACCGGCGCGGCGGGCTCGATGCCGTTCGGCGGGCTGAGCGCTTCGGGCAACCATCGACCCAGCGCCTACTACGCCGCGGATTACTGCGCCTATCCGGTGGCCAGTTTCGAGGCCGAGGCGGTGGTCGATACGTTCAAGGATATCAAGGGGCTGCGAGGATGACCTTCGCCGTCGAGGCCAATTGCGACGGCTTGGTCGGGCCCACCCACTCCTTCGTCGGCCTGTCGCCCGGGAACCTCGCCAGCCAGAAGAACGCCGGCGAGGTGTCCAACCCGCGCGCGGCCGCGCTGGAGGGGCTCTGGAAGATGCGCCGCCTTCACGACCTGGGCGTACCCCAGTTCGTGCTGCCGCCGCATGAGCGTCCCGCCGTAAGCCTTTTGAGAGCGCTGGGTTTTTCCGGGAACGACGGCGCCGTTCTCGAGAGCGCCTGGAAGGTCGCGCCGGCCCTGGCGGCGGCGTCCTGCTCGGCCTCGCCGATGTGGGCCGCCAACGCCGCGACCGTGACCCCCAGCGCCGACGCCGCCGACGGTCGCGTCCACTTCACGCCGGCCAACCTGCTGACCAACCTGCACCGCAGCCTCGAGGGGCCGCAAACCCGTCGATCCCTTCGTCGCCTGTTCGCGGACGAGACGCGTTTCGCCGTCCACGAGCCTCTGCCGGCTCAGCCGCATTTCGCCGACGAGGGCGCGGCCAACCACGTTCGTCTTTGCGCCGAGCACGGCGCGCCGGGCGTGAACCTGTTCGTCTGGGGGCGCGAGGCCTGGGAGCGATGGGACGGCGCGTTTCCGGCGCGTCAGACCCGCGAGGCGTTCGAGGCGGTTCAGCGGCGCCACGGCGCGGCGCGGGCGGTCTTTCCTCGGCAGGGCAGGGCGGCGATCGCGGGAGGGGCCTTCCATAACGACGTGGTCTGCGTCGGCACGCGCGAGTGCCTGTTCTTCCACGAGCGCGCCTTCGAGGATCGCGCCGGGATGGAGCGTCAGGTTCGCGCGGCCGCCGAGGGACTGTTCGAACCGGTCTTCGTCGAGGTGTCCGAGGCCGACCTGCCGATGGCCGATCTGGTGGCCAGCTATCTGTTCAATTCGCAGCTGCTGGTGGTTCCTGGCGAGGACCGTCTGGTGCTGTTGGCGCCGGCCGAGACGCGGGACAATCCGCGCGCCCACGCGGTGGCCGAGAGCCTGGCGTCGTCCAATGGACCGATCGGAAGGGTCGACTACATCGACGTGCGTCAGAGCATGCGTAACGGCGGCGGTCCGGCCTGCCTTCGACTGCGGGTGGTGTTGACCGACCAAGAGCTCGCGGCGGCCAACCCGGCCCAGCGGTTCACTCCGGGCTTGCACGCGACCCTGGCCGACTGGGTCGAGCGGCGCTATCGCGACCGCCTGGCTCCCGCCGACCTGGCCGATCCGAACCTGCTGATCGAGAGCCGCGAGGCGCTGGACGAGCTTGTCGGCATCCTGGGCCTGGGCGCGGATTTCTATCCCTTCCAGCGGAACGGGACTTAGATCGCCCCCGCGGTGGAGCTTTTGGCCGACGCGCCATCCTTGCGCAGCGCGGCCAGGGCCTCGGGAAAGCGGCGCGACAGCGGCGCCGTCACCGCGCCGAGTTCGACGGCATAGTCGCCCGAGCCTTCCGATCTAAGCGCGGTCATCCTGGTCGTATTGACCCCCCACGACTTGTGGCAGCGGACGAAGCCGTGAGGGGCGAGGTCCCCCAGCACCGCCGCCAGGGACGCGCGCATCAGCGGACGGCGGCCGTCCGCTAGCACGAACTCGACATAGTTCCCGGCCGAGCGAACCGCGAGAATCTCGGCGACCGGAACGCGGAGCCGCCGCGCGCCATCCTGAATGTCGAACGTGGGCGGCGCGGCCGGGAGAGGGAGCTCCCGCGGCTTATGGGCGCTGCGCTGCAGCGCCAGCCAGAAGATGATCATGGCCAGCGCGTAGGACATCATGTCCTTGCGGAATTCGTAGGGGAATTCCGTCGACAGGGGGCCGAACACGTAGCGTTCGTGGAGCAGCGCTGAATGGCATAGCTTGCGAATGGCGACGAAGCTGGCGACGTGAAGCGCCGAATAAAGCAGGACGGCGATGAGGTGGGCCGGCGCGGCCCGCCACCATCGTGGGCGGCGTTTCACCATCCAAAGCGCCATGGCGCCGGGGATCAGGAAAACGAAGATCGTGACGAGCGTGCTGCTCGTCTCCCAGATCGCTGGGCGGACAAGACCAAGACGCGGCGCGTCATGCTGGATCGTCAGCACGTTCACCAGCGCGATCGCCCAGACGAGAGCGACGCCTAGAAGCCAAGCGCGGCCCATCCACAGACGGTCCTCGCCGGTTATCCCGAAAAGCGCGCCGGTCGCCCCCATTGGCTTTCCGGTCGTCCCAGCCAGGGTCCGTTGATCCCGAGGCGCTTGGCGGTCGGCGACGCCGCGACGCAGGTCCTTGGCGTCGTTTTTCAAGCCGGACGCCCCCTCATGACCCAAACCGCCCCGCCTCTCGATCGGCGCCATGACCTCGACTGGATTCGGGTCTGCGCGTTCTTTCTGCTGATCCTCTACCACACGGGCATGTTCTATGTGCCGTGGGATTGGCATGTGAAGTCGCCGCGCATCGTGGAGGGGCTGATCCCCTTCATGCTGATGACCAACCCCTGGCGGCTGACGCTGCTGTTTCTGGTCTCGGGCGCGGCGACGCGGTTCATGGCCGACAGGACCACGAGCGGGAAGCTGGCCGCCGCGCGGGTCGCTCGGCTATTGCCGCCGCTGCTGTTCGCCATGATCGTGGTCGTGCCGCCACAGTCCTACTATCAGGTTGTCGAGTACGTCGCCGCCCATCCTGGGACGTCTCTGAGCGTCGACAATTTCTGGGGTCGCTACATAACCGCCCAAGGTCACTGGTGCGGGGTAGACGGCCACTGCCTGATCACGCCGACCTGGAACCACATGTGGTTCGTGGCCTATCTGTTGTTCTACACCCTCGTGCTGGCCTTGATGCTTCTGGTCTGGAGGCGGGCGGGCGAACACGTTCAAGCCGGCGCCGAGCGCGTCCTGACGCGTTGGGGGCTGTTCGTTTGGCCGATCGCCTTTCTGGGTTTGGCCCGCGCATTGCTGATCCGGTTTGGAGAGACCCACGCCCTGATCGGCGACCACTATGTCCACGCGGTGTCGTTCAGCGCCTTCCTGCTCGGCTTTGGTCTGGCCAAGTCAGAGGTTCTGAAGCAGCGAATGATCGCCGCTCGCTGGCCGGCGCTGATCATGGCGGCCGCGGCGTGGGCGGGTTGGGCCAGCTATGTCTGGACCTATCGCCATGACGCGCCCATTCCGACGCCTCATCTGGTCGAGGCGATGCGCTTCGTCTACGCGACCGACACCTGGTGCGCGATCGTGGCCATTCTGGGCTTTGGGGCCAAGCATCTGACACGAGGCGGTCCCGTGTTGCGCTATCTGACGGCCGGCGTTTTCCCGTTCTACCTGGTCCATCAGACGATCATCGTCGTCCTCGCCCATCATCTGGCCAAGCTGAGGTTGCCGCTGGGATTGGAGGCGGCGATCCTGGTGGCCGCCACCTTCGCTGGCTGTTTTGTCACCTACGAGGTCGCGCGGCGGCTTCCGGGCGTGCGGATTTTGTTCGGCTTGAAAGGTCAGCTGGCGACCGCCAGCCGACCGCCGGCCTTCGCATAGGCCTGGGTGCCGCGCGTAAGGATGGCGTCGCCGGGGTGGATCTCGGCGACGCCAATGTCCGTGGCGCCGGCCAGATTCTGGTAGAGCGCGCCGAAGTCGCGCAGCGTGACCTCTTGCAGGGTCTGGATCGAATCGATCACGAAATAGACCTGCTGGAAGTCGTCGATCCGGTAGTTCGTCCGCATCACCCGCTCGAGGTCGAAGCCGATGCGGTTCGGCGAGGGATCGTCCAGGGCGAAGATCGACTCGGCGCGCGAGGAGACGATGCCGGCGCCGTAGATGCGAAGGCCCGCCGGGGTGTTCATCAGGCCGAACTCCACCGTGTACCAGTAAAGGCGGGCGAGGTTGGCTAGGCGGCCGAGGCCGAGCGCGCGCTGGCCGCCCTGGCCATAGGCCTGCATGTAGTCGGCGAAGACCGGGTCGGTCAGCATCGGCACGTGCCCGAAGACATCATGGAAGATGTCCGGCTCCTGCAGGTAATCCAGCTCGTGCGGTTTGCGGATGAACTGGCCGGCGGGGAAGCGGCGGTTGGCCAGATGATCGAAGAAGACGTCGTCGGGAACCAGGCCCGGCACGGCGACGACGCTCCAGCCCGTCAGGCGCTGCAGTTCCTCGTTGATACGGGCGAAGTCGGGGATGCCGGCGCGGTGCAGGTCCAGCGCGTCGAGGCCGCGCATGAACTCGTCGCAGGCCCGGCCGTGCAGCATGGCGGCCTGACGCTCGTACAGCGTGATCCAGACGTCGTGCTCGGCCTGGGAGTAGGTTTCCCAGCCTTGATCGATCGTCCAGTCGGGGCGGGCGCCCGGGGGCGGCCCGTTGCTAAAGCCATCTCCGCTCATGAAACGACGCTACGCCCCGAATTTCGCAAAAGCTGTTCGGAGTTTGCGCTGAATGCGCGGATTGTCGGATAGACTTTGCGGGCTAGTGCGAGATCCGGGGACGAAGCTTGTACTGCCCGTGGTCGAATGACTCGAAGATCACCGAGGTCTGCGGGTGTCCGACCGGCTTCCCCGTATCGTCGGGCAACAGGTTCTGTTCGGACACGTAGGCGACGTAGCTGTTGTCCTCGTTTTCGGCCAGCAGGTGGTAAAAGGGCTGATCCTTGGTCGGCCGGATGTCTTCCGGGATCGATTGCCACCATTCCTCGGTATTGGCGAAAACCGGATCGACGTCGAACACCACGCCTCGGAACGGGAAGATCCGGTGCCTGACGACCTGTCCAATCGCGAATTTGGCGAGTCTCGAGTTCATGTGGAAACGATAGTGCGCGGGACCTGACTGAAACCTGAACGGTGAGACTTCCGAACCCGGAAGACAAGCGGGCGCCTTCCGACAGGCGAGCGGCGTGCTATGGTCGACTCGAAGTGAGGCGTCGCGTTGTTGGCGACGCCTGCGAGACAGGTGGTTTGAACCATGTCGGAGGCGCCGCGCGCGCCCGGCGCCCCGAACGGGCGGCGCCGGCGGTCGCCGGTCGAGACGCCGTGCTACGCGGCGCTCGATCTCGGGACCAATAACTGCCGCCTTTTGGTGGCCACGCCCACGCCGCGCGGCTTTCGCGTGGTCGAGGCCTATTCCCGCATCGTGCGTCTGGGCGAGGGGCTGTCGCAGAGCGGCCAGCTCTCCGACGTGGCCATGGACCGCTCGCTGGCGGCCCTGAAGGTCTGCGCCGAGAAGATTCGCCGTCGCAAGGTGGTGCGGGTGAAGGCCGTGGCCACCCAGGCCTGCCGGGGTGCGACCAATGGTCCCGCCTTCGTGCGCCGAGTGCACGAGGAGACCGGTCTCAAGCTGCAGATCATCAGCCCGCGCGAGGAAGCCCAGCTGTCGGTGGCCGGCTGCATGAGCCTGTTCGACCGCGAGCAGGACGCGGCCCTGGTGGTCGACGTCGGCGGCGGATCGACCGAGCTGTCCTGGGTCGATCTGAAGGGCGACGGTCTCGACGCCAAGCCGCGCCAATTCGCGGCCTGGAAGCTGCCGATCAAGGCCTGGCTGTCGATTCCCGTCGGGGTCGTCACCCTGGCCGAACGCTTTCCCGAGGGCGAGCGCGCCAATCCGGACTGGTTCCGGGCCATGGTCGACGACGTAAAGGCTCGAATCGAGGCCTTTCCGCACGCCGAGCCGATGCGCGAGATCTTCGCGCGGGGCAGGGCGCATCTGGTCGGCACGTCGGGCGCCATCACCAGCCTGGCGGGGCTGCACCTGGGCCTGCCGCGCTACGACCGCAACATCGTCGACGGGCTCTGGATGGATCGGACCGATTGCGACGCCGCCGCCCATCGCCTGCTGGCCTTGACCTCGGCCGAGCGCGCCGCCGAGCCCTGTATCGGTTCCGATCGGGCGGATCTGGTCCTTGCGGGGGCCGCGATCCTGCAGGCCGTTCAAGAGCTTTGGCCCTGTTCGCGCGTGCGTGTCGCCGATCGAGGGCTTAGAGAGGGCCTCCTGATGTCCCTGATGTCCGACCAGCAGAAGCGCCCGCGCCGGCGCCGTCGCGGCGGCGCATCCAAGAAGCCGGAAGCCGCATGAGCGACGAAGAGCCGCCCCGCAAGCGCATGGTCAAACCGCCAGTTGGCGGAACCGAAGGTGGTCGCGGCAAGCCCGCGCGGCTGAAGACCGCCTACGGTCGCACGCCCAGCCAGCAGGCCTGGCTGGAGCGCCAGATCAACGACCCCTTTTCGGCCAAGGCGCGAGCCCTCGGCTACCGCAGCCGCGCGGCCTTCAAGATCAGCGAGATCGACGAGAAGTTCCACTTCTTCCGCAAGGGCGCGAAGGTCATCGACCTGGGGTGCGCGCCGGGCGGCTGGCTACAGATCGCCGTCGAGCGGGGCGTGACCAGCCTGGTGGGCATCGACCTGCTGCCGGTCGATCCGGTGGCCCCAGCTCATCTGCTGGAAATGGACTTCACCGCCCCCGACGCGCCGGCCAAGCTGCTGGCGCTCTTGGGCGGCGAGCCAGATCTCGTGATGTCGGACATGGCGCCCAATACCGTCGGGCATCGCGAGACCGACCACCTGCGCATCGTCGGCCTGATCGAGATCGCCGCCGAGTTCGCCATCGACGTGCTCAAGCCAGGCGGCGCCTTCGTCGCCAAGGCTTTCCAGGGGGGCGAGACGGCCGATGTAATCGCCCGGCTCAAGCGCCATTTCGACAAGGTCCAGCACTTCAAGCCCAAGGCCAGCCGGCAGGACAGCTCCGAGGTGTTCCTGGTCGCGACGGGCTTCAAGGGACGCGGGAATTAGGGCTCGGCGGACGCGGCTCTATCGAACTGCCCTTAAGGCCACGCGCGGCCTTTCATCAGGCGATGTCTGTCGTGGGCGCTTCGCAATCTTAGCGGGTAGCGCCTTGATGTTTTATTCTTAAAATTGAGTATTTATGGAATCTCGCCTTGCGCGAAATTTATTGGAGTTGGCGGGATCAATCCTAAATTGACTAATTTGATGAAATGCTACTTTTAGTCTTTAGAGTTCGCCGGCCATTTAACAATTAGAACTCTTGCGATGGACGCCGAATGAGCGTGAGCATCCAATGTGCGTGCTTCCACGCGTCGCCATCAGAGGCTTCCCATGTCCAAAACCCTAAGTATCGCCATCGCGCTGGCCTTTGGTCTCACGGCCGCCAGCGGCGCCTTCGCCGAAACCTGCCGAGACGCCAAAGGCCGCTTCGCCAAGTGCCCGACCGCGGCCGCCGCGCCCGCCAAGACGGCGCAGTGCAAGGACGCCAAGGGCAAGTTCACCAAGTGCCCGGCCTCGGCTGAAACGGCGGCGACGCCGGCCGTGGCGACGACTCCGCCCGCCGCGTCGATGAGCAAGGCGCCGGCCGCCACGGTCGCTGCGGCGGCCAAGCCCGCCCAGTGCAAGGACGCCAAGGGCAAGTTCATCAAGTGCCCAGCGCCGGCCGCGGCGGCGACCGCCAAGCCCGCCAGCTGCAAGGACGGTAAGGGCAAGTTCGTGAAGTGCGGCACGCCGGGCGCCAAGCCGGCCTAAATCGTGTTCTAGACGCGGCGTCGGCGGAGCAAGCCGGCGCCGCGATCCTCGATCGGGCGAAAATTCATCTCCATTTTAGCGATCCGGCGGGTCGACAACCGCCGGCCTCGCGGCTATATCCGCGCCGCAAAATGGAGACTCCGATGGAGATTCGCGAAGGCCTGACCTTCGACGACGTTTTGCTCGAACCCGGCCCGTCCGACGTCATGCCTACCCAGGTGACGACCGAGACCCGGTTCACGCGTGAAATCAGTCTGAACATTCCGCTCGTGTCCGCCGCGATGGACACGGTGACCGAAAGCCGCCTCGCCATCGCCATGGCGCAAGCCGGCGGCCTGGGCATCCTGCACCGCAACCTCACCAACGAGGAGCAGGCGGACCAGGTGCGCGAGGTCAAGCGGTACGAAAGCGGCATGGTCATCAATCCGCTGACCATCCACCCCGACACGACCTTGGCCGAGATCCGCGAGATCACGGCTCGCCGCAAGATCTCGGGCTTCCCGGTGGTCGAGCGCGGCTCGGGCAAGTTGGTCGGCATTGTCACCAATCGCGACATGCGCTTCGAGGGCGACGCCAGTGTCCCCGCCTCGGCGATCATGACCCGCGACAACCTGATCACCGTTCCCGAAGGCGTCGATCAGGCCGAGGCGCGCGAGCTGCTGCGCCGGCACAAGATCGAACGTCTGATCGTCGTCGACGAGGCCTATCGCGCCGTCGGCCTGATCACCGTCAAGGACATCGAGAAGGCCCAGGCCCACCCGCTGGCCGCCAAGGACGACAAGGGCCGCCTGCTGGTCGGCGCGGCCTCGACCGTCGGCGACGCCGGTTTCGAGCGCTCGATGGGGCTGGTGGACGCCGGCGTCGACGTTGTGGTCATCGACACCGCCCACGGCCACTCCAGCCAGGTCGCTCAAGCGGTCTCGCGTCTGAAGCGCGAAGCCAACCGCGTTCAGATCGTGGCCGGCAACATCGCGACCTACGACGCCGCCCGCGCCTTGATCGACGCCGGCGCCGACGCGGTGAAGGTCGGCATCGGTCCGGGCTCGATCTGCACCACCCGCATCGTCGCGGGCGTGGGCGTGCCGCAGCTGACCGCGATCATGGAAGCCGTGCGCGCCGGTCGCGAGAGCAACACGCCGATCATCGCCGACGGCGGCATCAAGTACTCGGGCGACCTGGCCAAGGCGATCGCGGCCGGGGCCTCGACCGCCATGATGGGCTCGATGTTCGCCGGCACCGAGGAGGCGCCCGGCGAGGTGTTCCTGTACCAGGGCCGCTCGTACAAGAGCTATCGCGGCATGGGCTCGGTGGGCGCCATGGCCCGGGGCTCGGCCGACCGCTACTTCCAGAAGGAAGTGACGGACAACTTCAAGCTCGTGCCGGAAGGCATCGAGGGGCAGACCCCGTTCAAGGGCCCGATCTCGCCGGTGCTGCACCAACTGGTCGGCGGCCTGCGCGCGGCCATGGGCTATGTCGGCGCGCCAAACATCCCCGAGCTCCAGAAACGGGCCAAGTTCGTCCGGATCACCGGCGCGGGCCTGCGCGAGAGCCACGTCCACGACGTGATGATCACGCGGGAAGCCCCGAACTATCCGAGCGCGGTCTAGCCGATGCGCATGGCGTTCGAGCTGCAGATGGTGGCGGCGGCGGTCCTGATCGGGCTGGTCCACCTGGTCTGGGCGGCCGCGGCCGCCCAGCCGCAGCGCGGTCTGAAGTGGAACGCCGGTCCCCGCGACGAGCCTATCGTGCTGACTGGCGTCGCGGGGCGTCTCGAACGGGCCTTCACCAATTTCCGCGAGACCTTCCCGTTCTTCGCGGCCCTGGTTGTGGTCGACTATCTGGGCGGGCGCCTCGGCGATCTGACCGCCTATGGCGCGGCGCTCTATGTCGCCGCGCGCGCTCTTTATATTCCGCTGTACGCCCTTGGCGTTCCCTACCTGCGCAGCCTGGTCTGGGTCGCCTCCATGGTCGGGATCCTGGCGCTCCTCTCGGCCCTGGTGGTCTGATGCGGGATGGAGGACGGGTTTCGGCGGCGATCGAGGTTCTGACCGAGATCGAGACGCGGCATTTTCCGGCCAAGATGGCGCTGAAGCGCTGGGGGGAGGCCGCCCGCTACGCGGGTTCCAAGGACCGCGCCTTCGTGTCGGGCCTGCTGCTGGACGCCCTGCGTCGAAAGCGGTCCCTGGGTTGGATGATGGGCGACGCCAGCCCGCGCGGCGTCATGCTGGGCGTCCTGGCCTTCGTATGGTCCTGGAGCCCCGAGCGCATCGCCGAGGCGGCGTCCGAGGAGCACGGCTTTGGTCCGCTGACCGACGCCGAGCGCGAACGTCTCTCCAATCCCGTTTCGCTGGTCGGCGCGCCGGCGCCCGTGGCGGGCGATTATCCCGACTGGCTGGAGAAGCATCTGGCGCGCGCCCTCGGCGCCGACCAGGCCGCCGAGATGCGCGCCTTGTCCGAGCGCGCCCCCGTGGACCTGCGGGTCAACACGCTGAAGACGGACGCCGAGCGCGCCGCCAAGGCCCTGGCGCCGATCCACGCCGCCCCGGCCGGCATTCTGCCCAACGCTTTCCGTATACCCGCTCCGGCCGCCGCCGACCGAACGCCATCGGTCGAGGCGGTGCCAGCCTTTTCCAAGGGCTGGTTCGAGGTCCAGGACCTGGGCTCGCAGATCGCCGCCGCCGTCGCCGGCGAGGTCAAGGGCAAGCAGGTGCTGGACTTTTGTGCCGGGGGTGGCGGCAAGACGCTGGCCCTGGCCGCCGCCATGGGCAACAGCGGCCAGATCTTCGCCCACGACGCCGACGCGCGTCGCCTGGCTGACACGATCCGTCGGGGCCAGAGGGCGGGGGTCCGCAACCTGCAGATCCGCTCGCCGATCGAAGCCACGCCGCTGAAGGGGCTGGAGGGCAAGATCGACGTCGTCTTCGTCGACGCCCCCTGCACGGGTGCGGGCACCTGGCGCCGCCACCCCGACGCCAAGTGGCGCCTGTCGCCCGATCAGCTGGCCAAGCGCCAGATCGAGCAGGATAGCGTTCTGGAGGATGCGTCGACCTTCGTGAAGGCGGGCGGCCGGATGGTCTATGTGACCTGCTCGCTGCTGACCGAGGAGAACGAGGACCGCGTCGCCGGCTTCCTTGAGCGCCATCCCGAATTCACGGTCAAGCCGATCGCCCTGAACGGCGTCACGCACGTCACGCCCGAAGGCTATCTGCGCCTGACCCCTTACCGCGCCGGGACGGACGGCTTCTTCGCCGCCGTGCTGGAGCGATCGTCCTATACGCCCTGACCGCAACCGCCCGACCGAAACAGAGACCGCTGGAGACCCGCCGATGACCACCGAACCGAACCACCAGCGCGTCCTGATCGTCGATTTCGGCAGCCAGGTGACCCAGCTGATCGCCCGGCGGGTGCGCGAGGCCGGCGTCTATTGCGAGATCCACCCGTTCGACAAGGCCGAGGCCATCGTCGACGCGTACAAGCCCAGCGCCATCATCCTGTCGGGCGGGCCGTCCAGCGTGCTGGAGGCCGACAGCCCCCGCATCGGTCGCAAGCTCTTTGATCTTGGCCTGCCCCTGCTGGCCATCTGCTATGGCCAGCAACTGCTGTGCGACGTGCTGGGCGGCAAGGTCGAGGGCGGCCATGCCGGCGAGTTCGGACGCGCCGAGCTGACGATCGGCAAGGTCAGTCCGCTGTTCGAAGGCTTGGCCGGCGTCGGCGAGCTGGAAACCGTCTGGATGAGCCACGGCGACCGCGTCACCGCCATCCCGGATGGCTTCGAGGTCGTCGCCACCTCGACCGGCGCGCCGTTCGCGGCCATCGCCAATGACGAGAAGAAGATCTACGCCCTGCAGTTTCACCCCGAGGTGTACCACACCGTCAACGGGGCCAGGATGTACCGGAACTTCCTGTTCAACATCGCCGGCCTGAAAGGCGACTGGACGATGGCGGCCTTCCGCCAGGAGATGGTCCAGAAGATCCGCGACCAGGTCGGCTCGGGCAAGGTGATCTGCGGCCTTTCGGGCGGCGTCGACAGCTCGGTGGCCGCGGTCCTGATCCACGAGGCGATCGGCGACCAGCTGACCTGCGTGTTCGTCGACACGGGTCTGCTCCGCAAGAATGAGGCGGACCAGGTCGTCACCCTGTTCCGCGACCACTACAACATCCCGCTGGTCCACGTGGACGCTGGCGATCTGTTCCTCGGCGAGTTGGCGGGCGTCAGCGACCCGGAGACCAAGCGCAAGACCATCGGCAAGCTCTTTATCGACGTCTTCGACAAGGAGGCGGCCAAGATCGACGGAGCCGAGTTCCTGGCCCAGGGCACGCTCTATCCAGACGTCGTCGAAAGCGTCTCGGCGCGCGGCGGTCCCTCGGCGGTGATCAAGAGCCACCACAATGTCGGCGGCCTGCCCGACTACATGAAGCTGAAGCTGGTCGAGCCGCTGCGCGAGCTGTTTAAGGACGAGGTCCGCGCCCTGGGCGTCGAGCTGGGCCTGGCCCCCGCCTTCGTCGGTCGCCATCCGTTCCCGGGGCCGGGCTTGGCGATCCGCATTCCCGGCGAGATCACGCCCGAGAAGGTCAAGGTGCTGCAGGACGCCGACGCCATCTATCTGGAGGAAATCCGCAACGCCGGGCTCTACGACAAGATCTGGCAGGCCTTCGCCGTGCTGCTGCCGGTCAAGACCGTGGGAGTCATGGGTGACGCCCGCACCTACGAGAACGTCCTGGCCCTGCGCGCGGTGACCTCGACCGACGGCATGACCGCCGACTTCTTCGAGTTTCCCTGGCCCGTGCTCGGCAAGACCGCCACGCGCATCATCAACGAGGTCCGAGGGGTCAATCGGGTCGTCTACGACGTGACCAGCAAGCCGCCGGGCACGATCGAGTGGGAATGATTTGAGCCTGTCCGGCTCGGCCGCTCGTCCAAGCGCATAGGGTATTTCAGAAGCCACAATTTGGGGCGCTTTCCGCGACCCGGCGTTTGCTTTCGCCGGAAAGCGCCATGACCAACCGGCGCGTGCTTCGCCGGAAATGCTCCAGCCGACGAGGATAAGGTCCTTGGCGGGCGAATCCGCGCGCTTGGAAGCCTTCACGCGCCAAGGTCGTATACGGATCAGTCATGGGCGTCTCCACGCGTGTTGGTGGCGACGGGTTCTCGTTGGCCGGGTGTTCCGGAGGGAATATGCAGGCCCTTGTTTGCAAGGTTTTACAATTCAACCCGGAATTTTACGTTCCCATTCCGGAATATTCAGAGTTTCAACCTTAGTATTAGGTCTGTCGAATGAAATCGTAAAAGCTTAAAGGGCGACTGGGCCTCACCGCTTATGACTGACAAACGCGAAAAAATGCGATTGCTTGGGCTGGCCTTCGCGGGCGCGGACCTTGTCTTCGAGATCGATGACGCGGGCGTGATCACCTTCGTGCTTGGCGCGGTCGAGCAGATTACCGGCAAGAGCGATGCCGACCTCGTCGGTCAGGGCTGGGGCAAGCTGTTCGCGTCCAGCGAGGAGGCGACCTTGCGGGCGGCGCTGGAAGCCTTGCGGCCGGGTAAGCGCAACGGACCTGTTCGCATGGCGCTGGCCTCCGGCGAGGGGCGGCGGCTTCAGCGCTTCGCGGATCTTTCGCTATTTCGGTTGCCACAGAATCCTCCGCGGGTCTCGTGCTCCATATCCATCGGCGGCGCGGGACATGGGCGTCCCGCGCGCGACGCGCGGGGGCTGGTTCCGGCTAACGATTTCAACGCCGTGGCCGAGGCGTCTATCAACCAGGGGGAGCTGGGGCCGTTGGACCTGATCGAACTCAAGGGACTGGCGCGGGTGCTGTCGCAACTTGACCCGTCGGCGGCGGGCGATCTGCAGCAACGCCTGTCGAGCCTCCTCAGGCTGGCGTCTCGGGATGGCGTCGGCGCTGTCGAGGTGGCCGACGAGAAGTTCGCCATGCTCGGCCAATCCGCCGTCTCGCTCGAGGAACTGGGCGACCGGCTGGCCGCGGCGGCGGGACCCGGCGTTTCGTCGGAACACGCGCGTCTGGACTTCTCGACCGGTGAGCCGCAAACGGCCTTGAAGGCCATGCGTTTCGCCCTGGACCGTTTTTTGACGGCGGGGCCGACGGTCGTGGCCCAAGGCTTCGCGGCGGTGATGTCGGACACGGTCCGCCAGGTGACCGAGTTCCGCCGCACGCTCGACGAGCGGTCCTTCAAGCTGGTCTATCAGCCGATCGTGGCGATCGGTTCGGACCGGCTCCACCATTTCGAAGCCCTGGCCCGGTTCGACGGCGAGAGCAGCCCAGCCGATAGCATACGTTTGGCCGAAGAGCTGGATCTGATCATCGAGTTCGACATGGCCGTCATCGACACCGTGTGCGATGTCCTGGCGCGCGCCGCCAAGCCGGTGATGATCGCGGCCAATATCAGCGCGATCTCGCTGCTGCAGCCGGCGGTGAGGGCGCATCTTCAACGCGCGGCGCATATGGGACAGAAGATCCGTCGGGGCCTGCTGCTCGAGATCACCGAGACCAAGGCCTTCTCCGACCTGGCCCTGGCTAGCCGCGCGATCGGCGCGCTCAGGGACATGGGCTTCGCCGTCTGTATCGACGATTTCGGCGCCGGATCGGCCTCTTTGGACTATCTGCGTCACTTCGAGGTCGATTTCGTCAAGATCGATGGCCGCTTCATCTCCCAGCTCGGCGAGCGTCGAGACGCGGCGGTGTTGCGCCACGTGGTGGCGCTGTGCGCCGACCTCGGCGTCAAGACGATCGCGGAGGGCGTGGAGACCAAGGAAGTCGCCGAGGCCGCGCGCGCCCTAGGGGTCGATTACGGGCAGGGTTGGCACTTCGGCAAGCCGACCGCGACGCCGGAGTGGACATCCGCCAGCGCTGCCTCTTCGGGGCCGCTTCTCGCCAGACGGCGGGGCGAAGTGGAGCAGTGGGGCTAGGGCCTTTCCGCTTCAAACGGAATCATTTGAAGCGGATAAAAAGGGCTTAAATTCAAATATTTAGATCGATTTCGAGCGGTTTTTCCGCTCACGCTTAAACCTACGCGCTTTAGGGCCTTCTGCTCCTTAGAGGCTAGGCCCGCGCCAGTCGGGCCAGCATCCGTTCCCAGGTGTTCAGCTTGATCGGCTCGCCTCGGCGCAGCTTGGTCCAGGTGGTCTCGCTGATGCCGTAGACGCGCGTCAGGTGCTCGCGGGTGACGGCTGGCAGGGCGTTCTTGAGCGTCTCGAAGCGCTCGCGGCTGATGGTGACGGTCTGGGTCACGCCAAACTCCGAGGGATGAAAGAGGGCGCGGCCGGCGCCGTGGAGGGCATGCGCCGGCCGCTGAGGATCGCCGGGGAAGGGAGCGATCCTTATTCGCGACCCGCCGCGGGCTTGCGGTAGTCGAGGGCCGGCGGGCGATCACCCAGCATGGCCTTGTAGGTGAAGTTCGGGCCGCGACGCTGCTCCAGCTCGGCCTTGGCCTTCTTGACGACGTCGGGATTGGAGAACAGGTCCGCGCCGGTCAGGGCCAGGGTCTTGGCGGCGTTGACCGCGCCCTTGACGCCGATCGACATGCCGGCGGCGGCGACGTTCTGCCAGCTATGGCCCGCCGAGCCCGGCACGAAGGTCGCGGTGCCCAGACCGACGGTGGGGGTCACCCAGCTGATGTCCGACACATCGGTCGAGCCGCCGCCGCCTTCCATCTCGATCTTGTAGGGCGCGATCGTCTTGACGGTGTCGACGGACGGCGGATTGACCAGGGTGGTCTGAATCTTCTTGGCGAAGGCGATCTCTTCCGGCGTCCAGGTGATGCCGCCGACCTTGCGCAGATTGGCGTCCATCACCCGGCCCAGGGTGTCGTTGGGCAGCAGGGCGTAGACGCCCCCGGTGATCTCGGTGTCGACCGTTGTGCCGGTGGCCAGGGCGGCGCCCTTGGCGGCGTTCTCGACGCGGCCCCACACTTCCTTGACCACGGCCGGATCCGGGTGGCGGACGTAGTAATAGACCTCCGCGAAGTCGGGGACGACGTTCGGGGCCGAGCCGCCGGACGTGATCACGTAGTGGATGCGGGTCTGCTCGGGGATATGTTCGCGCAGGAAGTTGGTCGCGACGTCCATGATCTCGACGCCATCCAGCGCCGAGCGGCCCTTTTCGGGCGCGGCGGCGGCGTGGGCCGAGACGCCGTGGAAGCGGAACTTGCCGCTGATATTCGCCAGAGACACGCTCTGGACGGCGGTGTTCTCGCTGTTGGGGTGCCAGTGAAGCGTGGCGTCGACGTCGTTGAACAGGCCCGCGCGCACCAGATAGACCTTGCCCGAGCCGCCTTCCTCGGCGGGCGTGCCGTAGACGCGCAGTTCGCCCTTGATGTTGTTCTTGACCATCCAGGCCTTCAGCGAGACGGCCGCGCCCACCGAGGCAGCGCCGAACAGGTTGTGGCCGCAGCCATGGCCGGCGGGCTGGCCCGGAATGGGGGTTTTCACTGGATCGGCGGTCTGGGCCAGGCCGGGCAGGGCGTCGAATTCCGCCAGGATGGCGATGACCGGGCCCGGACCATTCTTGAAGCTGGCGACGAAGGCCGTCGGCTCACCCGCCACGCCGGCCTTCACGTCGAAGCCCGCGTCCTTCAGCTGACCCTGCAGCAGGGCCGAGCTCTTGGTCTCCTGGTAGCCCACCTCGGCGAAGCCCCAGATCTTCAGGGCCGCGTCCTGGATTTGCGGCGCGTCGGCGTCGACGGTCTTCAAGATCTGGACGCGATCGGCCTCGGTGATCGGCTTGGCGAAGGCCTGGGGCGCGAACATGCCCGCCGCCATGCTGGCGGACAGCAGAGCGAGCTTCAGGGTGGAAGGCTTCATCGAACGGTTCCCCGAGGTATCGAATGGGCGCCGCTCCGAACCTCGTGATCGCGGGCGGCTATCCTATCGACGCAAGCGGTCGCTCCAACCTCACCCTGTCGGCGGGAATTTTTTCCGATCGCGGCGGCGATTAGGCCCGGGGACGCACCAGTTCGACCCGATTGGCGTCGGCGTGGCCCACCTCGGCCAAGCCATAGGTCTTCAGCGCGGCGACGAAGGCGTCGATCTGACCGGTCTTGAAGACCCCGCTGACCGGGGTCGCCGCCAGCGCGGGATCGGCCACGGACAGCTTGCGCTCGGAAAACCGGTTCATCTCCGCCACAACCGCCGAAAGCGGCTCGCCGTCGAAGACCAGCCGCCCACCCAGCCAGGCCGACTCCTTGGCGGTGTCGACGGGCTGGATCGACCAGTCGGCGCGATCGGCGGCCACGAAGCGCGAGCCGGCGCTCATCTCGACCCG
The DNA here is from genome assembly GCF_012184455.1 of Caulobacter sp. SSI4214. NCBI lineage: Bacteria > Pseudomonadati > Pseudomonadota > Alphaproteobacteria > Caulobacterales > Caulobacteraceae > Caulobacter > Caulobacter sp. SSI4214. The sequence continues at coordinate 69,396 of NZ_SZWJ01000010.1, forward strand.
CCGCTGGCCGCTGGGCGAGGCGCCGGCGATCCGCACGCGGCCTTCGACCAGGGTGACCGACAGCTTGCCCGGATCCATGCGCACATCGAAGGCCGTGCCGACCGCCGTCACGCTCTTGTCGGCGACGGCGACGATGAACGGGCGCGACGGGTCCTTGGCCACCTGGAAGAAGGCTTGGCCGCGCAGCAGGGTGAGCCGGCGCTCTTGGCCCCAGTGGTTGACGCGCAGGGCGGAGTCGGTGCCCAGGGTGACGACCGAATTATCGGCCAGGCGGAAGGTCGAGCGCTCGCCGATCGCCGTGGAGAAGACGGGTTCGTCCGGCGCGGTCGTCTTTTCGCCGCCCAGCCAGCGCCGGCCCAGAACCGCGCCGCCCGCCAGGGCGACGATGCTGGCGGCCGCCAGGCCCAGGGCGCGGCGGTCGAGACGTCGCGGGCGATGGTCGGCGGCGGAAAGAGCGTCGGCGCGCAGGGCGGCGAGGCGGGGATCGCGCTCAAGGCTCGCGAGGCTGTTCCACGAGCCGCGAACGCCGTCCCAGGCCTGGGCGTGGCGCGGATCGGCTTCGAGCCATCGCTGGAAGTCCAGCCGGTCTCTTGAGGAGACGTCGTCGCCGTGCAGGCGCGCGAACCAAGTCGCCGCGGCGCTATCCGGGTCGCCGTGTGTCTCTGTGCCCGACGTGGTCGACCTCATCCTCGTCCCGCAGACGCGCGTGCAGTTGACGCAGCGCCTTCATCACATGTTTCTCGACAGCGCTGACGGAAATCCCCAAGCGCTGGGCGACGAGCTTGTAGCTCATCTCCTCGAAGCGCACGAGAATGAAAACCCGCCGCGTGCGTTCCGGCAGCGCCTCCAGCGTCGCCAGAACCCGCGCTATCTGTTCGCGTCCCTGTAAGACGCGCTCCGGAGACATTTCATCAACGGGGTGATGAAAATCTTGTAGCTCGCAATGGTCGGACCTTCTGCGGGTCCGATCGCGGCGGCTCCGATCGATCAGCACATTGGCGGCGACCTCGAAGAGATAGCCTTCGACATTGTTCACGATCGGCGCGGGCTTGCGCTTCTGGATGCGCAGGAGGACCTCCTGCACCAGATCCTCGACGTCGCCGGCCGGGGCGCGGCGCGAGAAGAAGGCGCGCAGGGCGGGCGTGAAGCGCGCGCCGCTGTCGGCGAGCGCCTCGTCGCCCGACGGCTCGACCTTCCGGCCGCCCCCAATCATCTCTCACGCCCCAACATCATGACAGCGAGGTGAAATCGCCCTTTCCCTCGTGTCAAGCCGCGTGTTCGCGCAAGAACTCACCGCGATCGAAGAAGCAACGGTTGCCTAGTCCCTATGCAACAAGCGATCTTGAGGGGCCGGAACGGCGAACCCACGAAGGGGCGAACGGCGAAATAAGGCATGGTCATCGCCTTCGACGGCGTTGTTTCAAGCCATCGGGGAGGTTGGATTCGCGTGTGGTCAGGTCCAGAGGCTCGGGAGCGCCCGTGAGGCGCCGCGTCGTCTCGGCCCTGTTCTGCGCCGCCGCCGTCGGCGCGCTCGCGCCTTCGATCACGCGGGGGGAGGCGCGGCGGGGGGAGGCCGTTCTCCGGTTCGACATTCCCGCCCAGCCGCTGGGACAGGCGCTGAACCAGCTGGCGTTGCGCAGCGATCGCGAAATCCTTTTCAGTCCCGCGCTCACTCAAGGGCGGCGAAGCCCGGCGCTCAGCGGCGTGTTCACGGCCGAGGCGGCCTTGGCGCGGCTCTTGGACGGCTCAGGGCTCACGGTTCGACTGCAAGGACGCGGATTCCTGATCGTACCGGAGACGAAGGCGGCGCCGACAACGGAGCCCGCGTCGCCACCCCCGCCTCCGCCGCCGGTCGATCTGGATCTTGTCGTCGTCACGGCCTTGAAGCGCTCCAGCCTGGCCCAGCGGACGCCGGTCAGCATGGTGGTGGTCGGCGGCGAGCAACTCTCGCGCCTGGGCGCGACCCAGATCGAGCAGGCCGCGCCGCTGCTGCCGGGGTTGAAGCTGGTCTCGACCTCGTTCGGCGCGCGCCTGGTGCTGCGGGGCGTCTATGGGGCCGGGGAGGCGACGACCGGCCTCTATTATGACGAGACGCCGATGACCGGACCGGTCGGCACCACGGCCGACCCGGGGGTGATGTCGCCTGAGCTGGCCTTGGTCGATGTCGATCGCATCGAGCTGCTGCGCGGCCCGCAGGGAACCTTATATGGCTCTGGCGCGATGGGCGGGGCGCTGCGGATCCTGTTCAAGCACCCCGATCCGACCCAGACCGCGAGCGCCATCGACGTCTCGGCCTCCACCGTGGCGCACGGCGGGCAGGGGGCTGGCGGCGCGGCGATCTTCAACGCCGCGATCATTCCCGACAGGCTCGCCGTGCGCCTGACGGCCTATGACGAGCGCCGCCCGGGGGCGATCGACAACACGCGGCTTGGCATAAAGGACGTCGATGTCGCGCGGGTCGGCGGCGCGCGCCTGGCGGCCTTCTGGGCGCCTACCGGGGCGGTTTCGCTGCTGGTTTCGGCGACCCATCAGTCCAATCATCGCGCCGACATCTCCGGCTGGAACGATACCGCTGGGCCCTGGCGCACCGTCCATGCGGGCCGCGCGCCTTTCGACGGCGATATCGACCTGGCCTCGGCCACGCTGAAGTGGCGAGGTTCCACCGTCGATGTCACGGCCGTCTCGTCCTGGTACCGTTGGCGTCTGACGCGACGCTCCGACTACAGCGGCGTGTTGCTGGGCGAGCGGACCAATCCCGCCGGCTGCGCCCGCCTGTTCGCGGTGGCCAATGCGTGCGATGACGACCAGATGCGGCGCTACGCGGCCTATGTCGACAGCGTCTATCCGGCGATCCTGAACCAGCCGGCCGAGCTGACTGCCCAGATCCACGAGGCGCGGGCCTCCTCGACTGGCGCGGGGCCCCTGAGCTGGACGCTGGGCGTCTACCGCGAAGTGCGTTTCGACCGCATCGACAGTCAGGTCCGCCACGTCGATCCGCTGACCGGCGCTTTGATCGAGCCGCCGGTCCTGATCGGGCGGCGCGACATCGAAAACCACCTGTCCCAGAGCGCGGTCTTCGGCGAGGTCTCCTACGCGGTCGCCGCCGACACCGACGTGACCCTGGGCGCGCGCCGCTTCGACTACGTCAAGCGCGACCGGGGCGGGGTGCAGACGCCCAATGTGGTTTCCGGCACCTGGGCGGGCTATGCGATCGACGCGCGCGGCCAGGAGCGTGGGTGGAGCCTGAAGGCGCTGGCCAGCCATCAGCTTTCGCCGGGTCTTTTCAGCTATGTCCAGGTTTCGCAGGGCTTTCGGCCGGGCGGCGTCAATGTGGTGCCGGGCTTGCCGGATGGGCTGGCGGTCTATCGTTCCGATCGCTTGAACAACTACGAACTGGGGCTGAAGGCCCAGTCGGCCGATCGCCGCCTGACCGCCAATCTCGCCCTCTACCAGATCGACTGGCGCGACATGCAGTACGCGGCCCAGACGCAGAACCGCGCCTTCAACTACGTCACCAATATCGGCGCGGCGCGCATTCGCGGTCTGGAGTTCGAGGCGAGCGCTCAGCGTGTCGCGGGCTGGGACTTCGCCGCCAGCCTGACCCTGACCGACGCGCGCCTGACCGCCGACCAGATCACCAACACGGCCATCGGCCTTGGATTGGCGGGCGACCGCCTGCCGGTCGTGCCTAAGCTGGCCGCCACCGCCTCGATGGAGCGACGCTGGAGGCTGGCGACGGGACTCGATGGACGCCTGCGTCTGGACGGCGCCTATAGCGGCTTGGCGCGCTCATCGTTCAATCCGGGCAACGCCGACTACATCAAGATGGGCGGCTTCGCGGTCTTCGGCGCCAGCGCGGGGCTGGCGGGCGGCGCCTGGTCGGTAGACGCCGGGGTCGAGAACCTGCTGGATCGCGCGGGCCGAGCGTCGGCCGCGCGCAACACCTCCGGGCCCATCGAATATTTCGGGGTCGCTCCCCGCACGCTGCGCCTGACGTTCCAGCGCCGCTTCTGATCCGGACGCCGCCTTTTTCGCGTCGGGCGGTGAGGGACCCGCCCGCGCTTGCGTCTGATCCTTCAGGCCGCCGTCGAGCGGACCGACAAGAGGGGATCAAGAAAAATGAAAGTGCAGCTTCGAGGGCTTCGGGCCGCGGCCATGGGCGCCAGCGCCTTGACCAGCCTGGTCGCGGGCCACGCGTTCGCCCAGCAGGCGGCCAGCACGCCGGCCGACAACGGTACGATCGAAGAAGTGGTCGTCACCGCGCTGAAGCGCTCGACCACCGTCCAGACCACCCCGATCAGCATCAGCGCGGTGACCGAGAAGTCGCTGCAGGCCATCGGCGCCTCGGGCATTCAGGACTATTTCCGCACGGTGCCGAACCTGCAGGTCGACGGCAATTCGCCGACCAGCCGCCGCCTGACCCTGCGCGGCGTGCGCAGCGCCGGCGAGGCCACGGTGGGCCTCTATTACGATGAAACCCCGTTGACCGGTCCGGCCGGCACGACCGCCGACGCCAGCTCGACCAGCGCAGACGTCAACCTGTTCGACGCCGCGCGCGTCGAGGTGCTGCGCGGGCCGCAAGGCACGCTGTACGGCTCGGGCTCGATGGGCGGCACCCTGCGGGTGATCCTGAACAAGCCCGACTCCAGCCGCTATGCCGGCGCCGTCGAGGCGCAGGGGACGATCCAGAAGGACGGCGCGCCCGGCTATTCGGTCAAGGGCATGGTCAACGTGCCGCTGATCCAGGACAAGCTGGCCGCCCGCCTGGTGCTCTATAAGGCCGAACAGGGCGGCTACATCGACGACATCACGCTGAACAAGAAGGACATCAACGGCCAACACTCGAACGGCGGCCGCCTGATGCTGGGTTTCACGCCCACGGACAAGCTGACCTTCACCGCGACGGGCCTGTTCCAGAAGACCACCCTGGATGGCCAGAACAGCTGGTATCCGGCCCTGGGGGCCAAATCCTATTCGACCAACGCCCGCGTCATCGCCCCGACCAGCGATAACCTGCGAATGTACAACGTCACGGGCAAGTGGGACCTGGGCTTCGCGACCCTGACCGGCACCTCGTCGTACTACAAGTGGACGCTGCTGCGGAACTCGGACTACAGCCCGACCCTCACCGCCAGTCGCGCCAACGCCACCTCGTGTCGAAACTATATCGCCGGCGGCGCGCCCGCGGCCGGCACGACCAACCCGGCTTGCACCAGCGCTCAGATGGCCCAGTACACGGCCTATGCCGACAGCCGCATTCCGGGGGCGCTCTACCAGCCGATGGGCCTGACCTCGTGGAACCACGAACTGCGTCTGAACGGGTCGCTGTTCGACAGCAAGGTCGACTGGACCGGGGGTGTCTACTACGAGGACCGCTCCGACTATATCGAGAGCCGGGTGGCCAAGGCCGACGCCGCCACCGGGGTGATCAACCCCAACGACCTGACGGCCTGGCGGCACGTCGGCACCGACACCAAGCAGACGGCCTTCTTTGGCGAAGTCGCCTATAAGCCGATCGAGAAGCTGACCCTGACGGCCGGCGTGCGGCGGTTCAACTACGATAAGACCGTTTCGGGTCAGGTGCTGATCAGCAACTTCATCACCCAGTCCTATGTCGGACCGCCGGCGCAGGTCGACGCCAGCGCCAGCGGCTGGGTCAGCAAGTTCAACGTCTCCTACCAGGTGACGTCGGACGTGATGGTCTACGCCCTGGCGGCCAAGGGCTTCCGGCCCGGCGGCGCGAACAATGTGCCGGGACTGGCTAGCGCGCTGTTGGCCTATGGACCCGACAGCCTGTGGAACTACGAAGCCGGCGTCAAAAGCCAGTGGTTCGACCGCCGCCTGACCCTGAACGCGGCGGCCTACCAGATCGACTGGTCGAACATGCAGATCTCGGCGACCAGCGCGAACGGCGCCTTCAGCTACCTGACCAACGCCGGCACCGCCAAGATCAAGGGGCTGGAGATCGAGGCCACGGCCCGTCCGGTCACCGGCCTGACGCTGAACGCCACCGCGGCCTTCGTCGACGCCAAGCTGACCCAAGATCAAGCCAACTCCACCATCCTGATCACCGGCTCGACTGGTCTGAGCGGCGACAAGTTCCCCAACGTCGCCGACTTCAGCGGTTCGGCCTCGGCCGAATACACCTGGCCGTTGAAGGGCGAGCTGAACGGTCTGGTCCGCGCTGACTACGCCTATGTCGGCGAGTCCGCGTCGCAATTCCGGCCGACCTACGTCTACTACGAAAAGCAGGGCGACTACGGTTACGCCAATCTCCGCGCGGGCGTCGAAGGGCCTGACTGGGGCGCGTATCTGTTCGTCAACAACATCACCAACGAGGTCGGCCTGATGAGCGTGACCTCGGCGCTGAACAACCCCAAGCAGGCCGTCAGCATCAACCCGCGCACGGCCGGCTTCTCGGTTCGCAAGCGCTTCTAGAGAAAGGGGCGGGCGGACCGTGTGTCCGCCCGTTCGCCTTCGGGCGCATCGGCCCTCAACAGTTTGTCCGAAAACCGCTACACCGACCCAGCGAGGCGTCCCGCCGCGCGCCGCGTCCGCGCGGCTTCGATCAAGCGCCCCGGGCCATGCGGAACGAAGACCCTCCCGTCAGCACCTCGGTCACGATCGTCGATATCGCCAGACAGGCCGGCGTCTCGATCAAGACGGTCTCGCGCGTCATCAACCGCGAGGAGGGGGTCGGGGCGGAAACGCGGGCGCGGGTTCAGGCTATCATTGACCGCCTGCGTTACCGGCCCAACGCCTCGGCCCGGTCGCTATCCAGCCGGCGTAGCTATCTGATCGGGGTCATCTTCCTGGAGGTGGGCGCTTACTACTATGTCGGCCAGGTTCAGGTCGGGGCCATGCGGGCCTGTCGGCGGGCCGGCTATCACCTCGTTGTCGAACAAGTGCGAACGCCCGGCGCGATGGGCGGCGTTCAGGCCTTCGCCCAGAGCCTGCGGGAGGCGCGATTCGATGGCGTGGTGCTGACGCCGCCCACCTGCGACGACCCGGAGGTCCTCGCCGCGATCGAGACGGCGGGGCTGCCTTACGTTCGCATCGCGCCCGATAGGGATTTCGAGCGCTCCCCCTATGTCTTCATGGACGACCGAGCGGCCGCGCGCGAACAGACCCTGAGACTATGGGACATGGGCCATCGGCGCATCGCCTTCATCGACGGTCCCGCCGACCACGGCTCGGCCGCGCGGCGTCGGCAGGGTTATGTCGAGGCCCTGCGCGAGCGGGGCGCCGAACCCCGGCCGGAATGGATCGTACAAGGCGCGTTCCGGAGTCTCTCGGGCTTCGAAGCCGCCGAAGGCCTGCTGGGACTGCCCGAACCACCGACCGCGATCTTCGCCGCCAATGACGAGATGGCCATGGGCGTTCTGGCCGCCGCCGCCAAGCACGGTCTGTCGCTGCCCGGAGACCTGTCCGTGGTCGGCTTCGACGACACCCCGGCCGCCGAGGCGGCCTGGCCGCGCCTGACCACGATCCGCCAGCCCACCGCCGAGATGGCCGAGGCTGCCGTCGATATCCTGATCGACGGTTTCGGCGACGAACGATTCCGCGGCCGGACCGCCATTCGGCAGTTGGACTACACGCCGATGATCAGAGACTCGGCGGCGCCGCCCAGGCGCTGATTTGGCGCGGAAGGGCGGGGAAAACGCCTGAATATTGCTGGCGCGCTTAGTCCTAGGGTTCAATTTACGTCTGGCTCGGTTTGTCGAGCATTTAGGCTCCTCGCGCCGGAAAGGGGTGGACAGCGTTGTCATGAATTTCTCCATAGACAACGTTGTCGTGCCGTGATGACTAGATAAGACAACGTTGTCGTAAGCCGCTCGGGAGATCCCTGAGCGTATAAGGCGGCGGAGTTACAAGGCCCCGAAACAGGGGTCGGAGGAAACGCAACAGCGTCGCGAAAGCGGCGCGGGGACTGGACGCCACGACGTTCCGGCCAAGCGCCGACGTGGCGGGTGTCCAGGCAGGATAAGGGGAAAGATCATGCGGAATCTGTTGTTAGCGTCGGCCGCCACGGCGGCCGTGAGCCTTCACGCGCCCGTCGCCATGGCCCAGGAGGCCGCCGGCGTGAAGCTCGATGAAGTCGTCGTCACGGCCCAGCGCCGCTCCGAAAATCTGCAGAAGACGCCGCTGACGGTGTCGGCCGTCACCGGCGACAAGCTGGAATCTCAAGGCATCAAGACCGTGGTCGATCTGTCGGCCCAGGTGCCGGCCCTGCAGATCAGCTCCAGCGGTTCCGGCGCGGCCGTCGTGTTCCTGCGCGGCATCGGCAGCACCAACACCACCGAGGTCGGCGATCCGGCCGTGGCCTATCACATCGACGGCATTTACATCGCCCGCGCCACCTCGGTGGGCGCGCTGTTCTACGACATCGACCGAGTGGAAGTGCTGCGGGGGCCGCAAGGCACGCTGTACGGCCGCAACGCCACGGCGGGCGCCATCAACGTCATCACAAAGCAGCCGAAGTTCGACTACGAGGGCTCCGGCTCGGTCGACGTCGGCAACTATGGCGCCCTGACGACCTCGGGCATGTTCAACGCGCCGATCAGCGACACCTTGGCCGTGCGCGCCGCGTTCCAGCAGTCGCGCCACGACGGCTATGTGAAGGCGATCAACAAGGGGCCCGGCACCGGCGGCAACGATCGCTACGATCAGGACGACAAGTCCGCCCGAATCCAGCTGCTTTGGAAGCCCAGCGACAACTTCCAGGTCCATCTGGGCGCGGACTACCTGCACCAGGGCGGCGCCGGCGGCGGCGACCAGACCTACGGGACCAGTCTGGTCACCGGCGATCCCTGGACCTGCAACTGCGCCACCAACCTCTATCGCAACAACAAATTCTTCGGTTCGCATGGTCAGGTCGACTGGAACCTGGGCTTCGCGACGCTGACCTATCTGACCGGCTACAACTTCTCGCGCCTGGACCGATCGGGCGAGAACGCCAGCACGGGAGCGCCCAACTACTTCAAGGGCAAGGACTATACCTGGTCGCATGAACTGCGCCTGGGCGGCGACACGGGCAAGCTGAAGTGGGTGGTCGGCGCCTATCGCTTCAGCGAAAACAACAATGTCGACTTCCGCGTTTTCCTGGCCACGAACTCGTACCTGTCATTCATCCAGCCGGAGGTCACGGCCAAGTCGACCGCCGCCTTCGGCCAGGGCACCTATTCGGTCACCGACCGTTTCCGCGTCACGGCGGGCCTGCGCTATACCGAGGATCACAAGGCGCGCGACGGCGGCACCTTCCTGACCAACGGGGCGGGGGCGATTACCGCGACCGTGGTCAAGAACCTGGCCGACGCTAAGTGGAGCGCGACGAACTGGAAGCTGGGCGCCGACTTCGACCTGACCAGCGCCTCGATGGTCTACGCGAACGTCGCCACGGGCTATAAGGCGGGCGGCTATTTCGATGGCGTCGGCGCCAACACCTATAAGCCCGAGAAGATCACTTCTTATGAGGCGGGCGTGAAGAACCGCTTCCTTGACAACCGCCTGCAACTGAACGCCTCGGGCTTCCTTTACGACTACAAGGACTTCCAGGTCTCGGCGATCGGCGTGATCGCCGGCCAGAACGCCACGGTCACGCTCAACGCCAAGAAGGCCCAAGTCTACGGCGTCGAGTTCGAAAGCAACCTGGTGATCACTGACAGCGACCGCGTGGACGCGACGCTTGGCTGGCTGCACGCGCGGTACAAGGATTTCCTGCTGCCGTTGGGGGACTCGTTCTCCAACAACAACGCCAACGCGACCGTGCCCGCCTGCTTCAAGGCCAACTGGGCGTCGGCCGCGCCGCGCGCGGCGGACTTCTCGGGCTGCCGCATGGCGCGCACGCCCGAGTGGACGCTCAATGTCGGCTATCAGCACACCTGGGAGATCGCGTCAGGGGGCAAGCTGGTGGGCCGGGCGCAGACCCACTACGAGAGCGGCAAGAACCTCGAGTACCATGGCTTCGCCCAGAACAGGCAGGACGGCTTCACCAAGACCGACCTGAGCCTGACCTACACCAATGCCGACGATCGCTGGTCGCTGCAGGGCTATGTCCGTAATCTCGAGAACGACGATGTTCGCACGGCCTCGTCGCCGAACTCGACCACGGGCTTGGCGACCAATGGCAACGGCGAGTTCTACGCCCCGCCGCGGACCTATGGCCTGCGGTTGGGCGTGACGTTCTAGCGCTTCCAAGACGCCGCTTGGCCCCCGGCGGTCCTGCCCGCCGGGGGCGCTTCTTGTTCAAGGTTGGAGAGTTCCGCGTGGGTCTTCTGAAAAGGGTTCTGATCTCGACCGCGGCCTTCGCCGTCGTGGGGACGGCGGCCCAGGCCGCCGATCAGCCGACGCTGGGCGCCCGGACCGTCAAGATCATCACCGTCGACGGCTTGAAATTCCGCGACCTGGACCGCGACGGAAAGCTGAGCCCCTACGAGGATTGGCGGCTGTCGCCCGATCGCCGCGCCGCCGATCTAGCGGCCCGCATGACGCTGGAAGAGAAGGCCGGCGAGATGATGCACGGGACCTTGCCGGCCGTCGGCGGCATGGTCCCGGGGCGCGGACAGGGCTACGACCTCGAAAAGCTGAAGCCGCTGATCCTGGAGCGTCACGTCACCACCTTTATCACCCGCCTGGCCGGCGACCCGGCCTGGCTGGCCGAGCAGAACAACGCGGTTCAGGCGGTCGCGGAGCAGGGGCGGCTGGGCGTGCCGGCCACGATCAGCACCGACCCGCGCCATCACTTCCAATTCGTGGCGGGCGCCAGCGTCGCCGGAGGCGGCTTCTCCCAGTGGCCCGAGGCCACGGGCTTGGCGGCCATAGGAGACCCGGCCCTGGTCCGGCGCTTTGGCGACATCGCCCGCCAGGAGTACCGCGCCGTCGGCATCCATCAGGCCCTGTCGCCGATGGCCGATCTCGCCACGGAGCCACGCTGGTCGCGGATCAGCGGCACGTTCGGCGAGGATCCCGAACAGGTCGGCGTGTTGGTCAAGGCCTATATCCAGGGTTTTCAAGGCGGAGCGACCGGTCTCGCGTCCAATGGGGTCTCGGCCGTGGTCAAGCACTGGGTCGGCTATGGCGCTTCGGCCAAGGGCTTCGACGGCCACAACAGCTATGGCCGCTACGCCGTGTTTCCCGCTGGCCAGTTTGATCTCCACGTCAAGCCGTTCGACCAGGCCTTCGCCGCCGGCGTCGTGGGCGTGATGCCGACCTATGCGATCCTCAAGGACCTCAGCCTGGACGGCCAGCCGCTGGAGCAGGTCGGCTCGGGCTTTTCCCGGCGATTGCTGACCGACCAACTGCGCGTCAAGCACGGCTTCAAGGGGATCGTCATCTCGGACTGGGCGATCACCAACGACTGTTCAGCGATCTGCCGCAATGGGTTCCCGCCGGGCGTCAAGCCCAACTTCGAGGGCCTTTCGACCGCCTGGGGCGTCGAGGATCTGGCCAAGGTCGACCGCTACGCCAAGGGCGTCAACGCCGGGCTCGACCAGTTCGGGGGCGTCGAGGACACGGCCGAGTTGGTGGCGGCCGTCAAGGCCGGCAAGATCGCGCCGGCCCGCATCGATGACGCCGCCCGCCGCATCCTGGCGATCAAGTTCCAGCAGGGCCTGTTCGAGAATCCCTATGTCGACCCCAAGGCCGCGTCGGAGGTCGTCGGCGCCAAGGCGTTCGTGGCCGAGGGGCGCGCGGCCCAGAGCGCGGCCCTGACCCTGCTGGAGAACCGCAACGGTCTGCTGCCGCTGAAACCCGCGGCGCGCAGGGTCTGGCTGAAGGGCGTCTCGCCGGCGGTCGCGCGCGCCCACGGATTGGTTCCGGTCGAGGACTTGGCCCAGGCGGACCTGGCGATCATCCGCACATCGACGCCGTTCCAGACCCTGCACCCGAACTTCATCTTCGGCACGCTGCAACACGAGGGCGACCTGTCGTTCCACGACGGCGCGGCCGACTACGAGGCGATCAAGGCCGCCTCCGCCAAGGTTCCGACCATTGTCTCGGTCTATCTGGATCGACCGGCGATCCTGACCAATGTGCGCGACAAGGCCTCGGCGCTGATTGGCGACTTCGGGGCCGGCGACGACGCCTTCCTCGACGCGCTGACCGGCGTCGCCCCGCCGCGCGGCAAGCTGCCGTTCGAGCTGCCATCGTCCATGGCCGCCGTAGAGGCCCAGGCCGAGGACGCGCCGCACGACAGCAAGGACCCGCTCTATCCCATCCATTTTGGCCTGACCTACTGAGGATGTTCGCCGTGCACCGGACGCTGAAAGCCGCCTCGAGCCTGGCCGTGCTGGCCTTCGCCACCGCTTCGTTTGGCCAGACGCCGTCGAGGCCCTGGATGGACGCCAAGCTTTCGCCGGACGAGCGGGCGGCGGTGCTGGACAAGGCGCTGACGCT
>NZ_SZWJ01000011.1:0-80513 GCF_012184455.1 Caulobacter sp. SSI4214
CCTCCAGGCCCTCCGGCATCCGCCGCGAGATCCACGTCCAGTACGCTCAGGGCTTGCCCAACGCGCCAATGCTCGACGTCGGCAAGTCCTGTCCCGCCAGCGCCCGCCGCCCCGAATGGCTTGACGCCTCGCGCATCACCTACAATCAGGGCTGGCGCAACGGCAAAAACCCCATGTTCAACGCCGCCGCTAAAGCCCTCATCGCCGGCCAAAACCCAGGGACCGTCGATTGCGGGTAGGAGAGCGTGAGGCCAGAACCGATCGATGGGATGTCGTCGCGAGAACTTATTGAAGCTATCGAGAGCGTAGCCATGCCCGCCGACCTCCCTCAACATCCAGCTGGCGCAGAGCCGGCCATCTCCGAGTCGGCCCGGTGACGGCGGCGCGGTATTCGTATCGCGGCGATCACACCTCAACGGCTGCAGATAGTGCTTCCTGCGGAAGGGGCCCTTCGCGAGATTAGCCCCCGCCACCGCACAGGATCCGCCACGAAAAGCAGTCGCTCGCCAGCCGACCACATGTCGCGGTCGAGAACGCCGGCGGCCCTTTTCTCCGGCCAGGCCCAGCGAGCCGATGCGGCGTTGATGACCACGGTCGGCAGGCTCGCGCATAGGATTGCGCCCGCGACGACGCCGACCGCCGCTGCCTGAACCAGCCGCCAGTTCTGCGCACTGGCCAGCCGCGCCCGGTCAATCCACCCCTCAAGATCGCGAGCCGAGCGCAAAAGAGCCTCCTGAGCCTGATACAACGTCACGCGATCCTACCGCCGGATCTCCTCGCCACCCGCCGCGATCTGTCCCGCCAGGTCCGCCGGACTCTGGGCAAAGGCGGGACTGGCCATAATCTTGCCGAGCCGCCCGACCGCTACCGACACGCCCTTGGCGATCTCGCCCAGCGTCTCGCTGTAGTCCGGCGTCGGCGTCCGCTCGGCCGCCAATCCAGCGACGGCGACATTCAGCAACGCCACCTCCCGCCGTAGCGCCTCGAACGCCGCCGCCGCATCGACCGGTTCGTCCGCCCCAATATCCTGCTCCATCGTCTTCCTCCTAGATGCCAAGCCCGCGCCCTCGACCCAGGCCGAGGTATTCCGTCAGCCCCTGCCCGATGCTGCGCCCGATGTTGGAAGGCAGGCCCAGCTCGGCCCGCCGCCCGCGCAGCAGCGACTCCACCTGCGGGTCGCGCTCCAGGCCTTTGGCCATGGCGCCCATGCTTTCCTTGACCTGCCGGGCGCCGGTCATGTCGCCCTCGCGATGCAGCTCCGATCGCCGCCGCTCCAGGCCTCGCCAGCGCTCGACGAACCGATCGGCGCGCAGACGCGGATCGGCCCGAACCTCCGCCTCAAGCTGAAGGACCCGGATCGCCCGCTGCGTCCGTCCCGACGCGACCTCACCGGCAAGACCGGGCTCGCGCAGATAGGCCCGCTCCAGATCCTTGGCCGCGTGCGGTCCGACCTCAGCCATCGCCTCACGCGCTTCCACCAGCGCCCGCCGCTGGTGAGCCAGCACCGGCAGGGCGCGGTCGTTCATCCGGAGGACGTCGGCCGCGGCGCGGGCGTGGCGCTCGATCGCGCGGTGCTGGTCGAACTGGCCGACCTCACGCGCCGGCGCCGCCGGCGCCGCTGGCTGCCGCGGGCTGATCGGCCTGAACCCATCGAACATCCCGCGCTGGCCCCGCGGTGGTTCCTTCGCCTGCATCGGCGCGGGCACATGGATGTCGCGCCGCTCGGCGAAGTCGCTGGCCATGTCCTTGGCCCGTTCGCGCGAGAGGACGCGGGTTAGCTTGCCGAGATCCTCGAACTCGTCGCGACCGTAGTGGATCCGCACGCTGTCACGATGGCGCGAGAGGGCGACATAGGCGCCGTGACGATCCATGCCTGGGGTCGCCAGCACATGAGCGCGATCAACCGTGACGCCTTGGCTCTTGTGGATGGTGGCTGCGTAGCCGTGATCGACCTCCGCGTAGTCCTTCAGGTCGAAGACGACCGAGCGCTCCGCGTCGGGACGCCCCGCGTCGAGCCGCACCGTCATCTGCGTGGGCGAGACCTGCTCGATCTCGCCAAGCATGCCGTTCTTCACACCAAGCCCGCGATCGTTCTTCAGGAACATCAGCCGGTCGCCGGTCGCGAACGACCGCTCGCCACGCTCGGCCTTCACCGTCACGTCCTCGCCCAAGGCGCCGGCCTGGCGCAGCCGCTCGCGAGCCGTCAGGTTGAGCTCGCGCACCTCGTCATTGGTATGGGTGAGGATGATCCGGCTCAGCTGCGGCTCTGCCACGCGCTCGCGGTCCCAGCGCTCGACCAAATCCTCGCGCGCCTGGTCACGGGTCTCGGCGGCATGGACCATGCCGCGCGCCTCGTAGGCGCCCAGCGCCTCGCCCGTGCGGCCGGTGGCCAGATGCCGGGTGGCGTCGCGCTGCCAATCCTCGTGCTGGCGGCGAACCTCCGTGATCTCGACGTGGGCATGACGCTCGGCGATCGACCGGAAGGCCGCGCCGGCCTCGATGGCCTGAAGCTGCTCGGGATCACCGACCAGCACCACTTTCGCGCCGGCTTTCTCGGCCGCCGACAACAGCCGTTCCATCTGCCGCGAGCCGATCATGCCGGCCTCGTCGATCACCAGCACGTCGCTGGCGTCCAGCAGCTCGCGGTCTTTCGCCCACTGGTGCTCCAGGCTGGCGATCGTGCGCGAAGCGATGCCCGATCCGCCTTCCAGGTTCTCGGCGGCGATCCCCGACAGCGCCAGGCCCTGGACGCGATAGCCGGCGTCCTCCCAGACCTCGCGCGCGACGCCCAGAAGCGCCGACTTGCCCGTGCCGGCGTAACCAACGACGACCCCAAGATCCCGACCCTCGGTGACGTGCTCGAAGGCCGCCTTCTGCTCGCCGGAGAGGACGAGACCGCGCTGCTCGGCGCGGGCCAGAGCGCGGCGCTGCTCGAACTGGCTGACGCCGTGAGACTGACGCTGCGCCATCTCCTCGCTGGCGCGATGCAGCCGATCCTCGACAGCGATCATGTCGCGGCTGGTGAAACGGTCCTGGCCGCGTCCGTCCTGACCCAGCACCACCAACTCGGGCGAGGTCCGCACCGCGCTCATGGCCCGGTCGAACTGGTCCTTGCCGTCCGAGTGGCGGTGAATGAACTTCGCCAGATCCTGCTGCGTGAACGTCGCCTGCTGATGGGTGATGGCGTCCAGCGCGATGCGCGGATCGGCGATGATCCGTTCGCCATTCTCACGGGCGATGCGGTGATGGTCTTCCAGCCGCTCGGTCTCGACGCCTTCGCCGGCCATGCGTCCAGCGGCCGGGCCAATCTTGTGCTGCGGCTCAAGGTCGATGCCCTGCTCTTCAAGGCTGCGATGATCAACTCGCGCGTCGATGTCGAGCTGGGCCAGCCGCGCGTTGACGTGATCGGCCCAGGCCTGCCGCCAATGCTCGACCAGTTCGGTGCGGTTCCAGTCGCGGACCTTGGCGCCGAAACCATCCTCGCCAACTTCGCGCATGGTGAGCATGACGTGGGCGTGGGGTTTGGCCAGGCCGTCCGGGCCGATGTCCCAATGCACATTGAGATCGGCGACCATGCCGCGATCGACCATCTCGCGCTGGACGAAGTCGCGGGCCAGGTCGATGCCTTGCGCCTGGTCCATCTCGCGCGGGATGGCGAACTCGACCTCGCGAGACAGCTGGGCGTCCTTGCGCTTTTCGCCGGCCTCAACCGCGTTCCACAGCGCCGCGCGATCCGACAGGTGCTCTGGCGCGCCTTCCGGTAGCATGACCTCGGAGTGGACGACACCGCTCTTGTTGGTGAAGTCGTGGTCGCGATCCAGCCGCTCATCGTGCAGCCGGCTGGCGGAGCGATAGGCGGCCGAAGCCACGGCGCTGGCCCCGGTGGCGCGGCTGATGACTTTGACGCTGAGGTGGTAGATCGCCATGGCGATAGACCACCTACGCCCTCAAGCGCACGTCGGCACGACGTATAAGCGCGCCCTCCCAGATAAGATTCTCGGGAGGGATCGGCCCGTCCCAGTGTGTTCCGGCGACCTTACAGCATTCCCGAACCGTCTGCTTTACGATCAGCGCATCATCGAAATCCGGAGACTTAGGATGCGCAAACCACGTGACTTCGACGCCGAGCTGAAGAACCTCGAAGACAAGGCCAAGACCCTGAAGGATCGCAAGGTTCGGCAGCTTGGCGAACTGGTGATCGCCACCGGCGCCGACGCCCTCGACATCGACACTCTGACCGGCGGGTTGCTGGATCTGACCAACGCGGGAAACGCCGCTCGCAAGGAGGGCTGGAGGAAGCGCGGCGCGGGGTTCTTTCGCGGCGGATCGAGCGCCCCTGAGGCGAGCGCTGGCGGCGACCAATGACGCCGAGCGCCGGGCAAGAGCCGCGCGCCATCGCCTGGAAGCACGCCGAGCCCGCATGGACACGCGGGCTTGGGTGGTGAAGCGGCGCGAGCGCACCCGCCACCTGATCGAGCTGGGCGGCCTGGTACAAAAGGCCGGCCTCGTCGAACTGACCCGCGATGATCGCACCGCGCTTTACGGCGCCTTCACGTTCCTGGCGACCATGCTCAAGGCCGACGACGCTGAACACACCCTGGCGCTCTGGCGGCGCGGCGGAAAGCGGGCGTTCGAGGCGGAGGCTCGCTCCGCGTCGGACGCTCGCTGAGAAATCGTCAGGTCTTGTCGCGGCCTTCGTCGTCGGCCACGGCGCGGACGAGATCAAGAACCTGACGACGGACGCGCCCCCGGCCAATCTTGGGGAACATCTCTGCCAGTTCCAGGCCTTCGGGCGTGTTGAGGAACTCGGTGACGACACGCTCGGCAGCGGCGCGAACCTCGTCGACCTCGCTGGTCATGGGGTCGGCCAGGCCCTCGAAGAAGTACGACACCGGGACCTGGAGCGTCTTGGCGATGTCGTAGAGCTTGCTGGCGCTGACGCGGTTGGCGCCCCGCTCGTACTTCTGGACCTGTTGGAAGGTGAGCCCCAAAGCAGCGGCGAGCGACTCCTGGTTGACGCCCAGCATCTTGCGGCGCATGCGCACGCGGCCCCCGACATGGAGATCGACGACGGTGGGCGTGCGAGCTTCAGGCATATCGGTCACGAAAGTCTCCATGGTCGGATCACCGGCAACGCCGCCGATCCTGGCAAAGTGCTTGCCGACGCAAGGATACTCGCAAGAATGGTTTTTCAAGGTCATTCCCTGTTCGCGCTAGTCGCGTTCGGATTCGACGTGGCTGGACCAATCGGCGATGCTGGGGGATGTCCAAGTACGATCCCCTGTCGGGTTATCTACGTCGCCAGCGTGAAGACGAACTCGAACTGACCTTCACCGAGATCGAGCGTATCCTCGGCGCCATGCTTCCCAAGAGCGCGGCCCGTCAGCCATGGTGGGCCAACACCACCGATCCCCACACAAGCCAAGTGCAGCGTAAGGCCTGGGGTGATGCCGGCTATGATGCGTTCCTCGTCGCCGGCAAGGACCGTGTCCGCTTCAAGCGCGTGCGCTGACAGAGCTGCTTGGCAGAGCCTATCCGGCCGGCCGCCGAGCGCGCGGCCTTCCAAGACCTTCGCTCGGAGACAAGACGCCCTGGATCGCTTGGTGGAACAAGGGCCGGACGGGCTGGCGCGCGTCATGTGTGGATGGCCCCAAACGTCAACCGTTTTGTTCTTGGGAATTGCCGGAACGGCAGTGAAGGCCTCCCCGGCCTGAAGCCTTGGTGGCCCTTCCTGCCTCATGGGTAAGGCCCGTCAAGGAGCGCGCGAAGCGCGCCCGGCGAGCCGGCTTCGTCCTTGACGGGCCTTACCCATGAGGCACCCTTCACCACCGAGCTTCAGCCCGAGGCGCTCTCTCTTTCGGCGGCGGAATGATGGGGAAGAAGTAGGTCAGCGCGCGGTCATGTGTCCGGCTTGGTTCTGCGGGCTGGGAGCCTCGCGAGCCCTGATGGAATGCGCGGACTTCGGATCCGGATCAAGGGGACGCCCTCGAGGGGCTTTGACGCGCACGGTATTTCCGAAGTCTAGGTGTCGACCTAATTCGCCATCACCTCCGTCGTCATCGACGCACGCCGCCGGCCGTACTGCTACGACCGGCAAGCGCTATGCTGCGGCAGCTGGGCGATAGACGCCGCCCTTGGCCATCAGCGCCCAAACAATCCGAGCGTTCTTGTTCGCAAGCGCGACCGCCGCGACGAGCGTTGGCCGTTGCAGCACCAGCCGCCCAAGCCAGGTCTGGGCAAAGCCGGGCCGCTTCCTGGCTTGCGCGATCACCGTGAGGGCGCCGGAGATCAGCAATCGCCGTATTGTTCGGTCGCCCATCTTGGTGATCCGCCCTAACTGCGATCGCCCTCCCGTGGAATGCTGCTTGGGGACCAGTCCTGTCCAGGCCGCGAAATGGCGTCCACCGTTGAACCGCGTTGCATCCGGCGCGGCGGCCAAGATCGCGGCGGCGGTCAGTGGGCCTATGCCGGGGATCGTCATTAGCCGTCGGCCCACGGCGTCGGCGGCGCTGCGCTTGCCAATCATAGCCGTCAGCTCGTCGATCCGGCGCGTACAGTCGGCGATCTGGTCGATCAGCATTTGAACGACGCTCCGCACGAATTCTGGGATCGATTCCGCGAAGTCATCCAGACGCTCAATCAGGCTCCGCAAGCTCCTTACGCCAACACCGGCGATCACGCCGAACTCAGCCAGGTGGCCGCGCAACGCGTTGATGCTCATCGTGCGTTGGCGAACCAGAACTTCGCGGGTCCGGAGCGCGACCTGATTAGCCTGCTGATCATGGGTCTTCACGGGGACGAAGCGCATGGTTGGACGGATCATCGCCTCGTAGATCGCCGCGGCGTCAACGGCGTCGTTCTTCTGCCTTTGCACGAAGGGTTTGACGTAGTGTGGCGGGACCAACCGAACGTCATGACCCAGATCAGCAAGAAGACGCCCCCAATAGTGGGCGCCAGGGCAGGCTTCCATGCCGACGGTCAGCGGCGAGAGCCCAGCGAA
Organism: Caulobacter sp. SSI4214; assembly: GCF_012184455.1. NCBI lineage: Bacteria > Pseudomonadati > Pseudomonadota > Alphaproteobacteria > Caulobacterales > Caulobacteraceae > Caulobacter > Caulobacter sp. SSI4214. Next base: position 7,001 of record NZ_SZWJ01000011.1, read on the forward strand.
GAAGGAGAGGACCGCGCTCCTGCGCAATCGCTGTTGCAGGCAGGTCTGGCCAGCGGCGTCGACGCCGTGAATTTGAAAGAAGTTTTTCGCCAGGTCGATTGCGACCATGCGGATCTGTTCCATGACGGCCTCCTCGAAGGTTAGAGCTGGCCCATCTTGATGCTTTTCCGCTGTCAGGGGCCATCCACCCCATCAAGGGTGCGCCCTACGGGCGCATCGCGAAGCGACGGCGAAGCCGCCCTTGACCCGCACCAGCCCGCCCGGCAGAGGCTCTCCAAGCGCTCCAGGGCGAGCACCGACCGTTCCGGACCTGGCTCCCGCAGATTGGGGTTGCAAGGCCGTCACCGGAAAGGGCGCGGCTAGCGCTTGCAAACGGGCGCCCCGCAGTTCGGACAGCGCGCGGTGCGTAGCTCCTCCATCGTCGCCTTGAAGAGGTCGTAGCCCTCGCCCTGCTGGTGAACCATGACTCTCAGCGCCACTTCCAGCTTGGCGACGACGCCGTGCATGTCGTTGGCGCGCACAGCGGGAAGAGCCTCCAGCCACGCCTCGCGTTGCGCGAACAGCGGTTCCATCTGCTTGTCGATGGCGTCCATCTCCTCGGAAGGCAGCAACTCCCCACGCTCCTCGGGCGTCATGCGCTCCCACCGCTTCTGCCGCACGAGAATGGTCTCTAGATCCGACCAGCGATTACCCAGGCGGTCGATCTCAGCGTCGAGGGCCAGCCATTCGTCGCAGCGGGCGATGGCTTGGTCCTGCATTGCCGCTCCAGCGCCGGTGTTGGCAACGACGGGCGCGGCGCCCGCAGCGCCGATCACGACGCGGCGGGAGACCGCGAATGGCCCCTTGTCGTCAGACATTGGGATGCTCCGCATTGGCTGGATTGTTGGGATGAGGACGGGCGCGCTCGATCAGATCGATCGTCCGGGAAATCTCGCAAAGCGCATCGGCTAGGCGTGCCTCGACCTCGGCGGCGGAGATGCCCAGGTGGCGAGCGATCAGAGCGTAGTCGAGCGCCTGAATGTGATTGAGCAGGAAGACATCCCGCGTCGCCTGGCGAAGGCGCAGCACCGCGTAGGACATAACCTGCTGGGTGTTGTGTGGATTGAAGATCCGGCCGCGCCAGAGGTAGGGATGTCGCCAGCGCCACCACTGTCTCGTGACGAGCAGCCAAGGCATACGGAGACGCATCGTCACGCGACGCCCTCCTGATCAGAAGGATCGAGCCCTGAGGCCTCAACCACGGCGACGATGAGCTCTCGAACCGTCGTGCAAGCCTGACGCCAGCATACGGACGCAATCTCGTCCGGCGGCATCCGCGAGATGCCATGGACTTGGTAGTAAGGGCCTAAGAGCGCGGCCAATTCGGCAACCCCGGCAGGGGCGCCGTTGAAGCCGGCGCGTCGCGCGAACCTCAGCGTCTTGGTCAGATCGTGCCGGAGATAGACGCGGTTCCAGTCGTCGCTGATCCCTCGGTCGAGCAGGTAAGCCTTCAGTGCCAGTTCGATGGCGATGGCTAGGAAGTAGCGCGTCGCCTCCGGGTATCGCGGCAGCGCCGCCTCGGCGCCTTCAAGGAAGCCGGTGGCGTTACGACGGAACGCCGCCGCCAGCGGGCGGTCGGCGCCATCGCGCCGCCGGGCGACGCGGAGGGTCACTTTCCACCGGAGAAGGCGGCGAGGTCACGGACGGCGCGGGTGATCAAGCCGTGCGCTTCGGGGTGGTCCTCCACGAAGATAAGGCGCGCCGCCACCGAGAGGTTGGCGATAACGGCTTCAACGCTCTTCGCTGGCTTCGGCCGCATGGCCTTGAGAAGGGCGTGTCCCTCGACCTCCAGCACATCGAGCTGCGCGTCGATCTCAGAGAGCCTGGCGCCTTCGGGGATTTCTGCTCTTTGTTCCGGCGAGAGCTTGTACCAATTGCGCTTGGTCATCAGCCAGCCTTCCAGCGTGCCCCATTCAAGCTGGAGGCGACGCTGTTCGGCGTCGACGGCAAGCCAGCGAGTACAGACCGTCACTGCCGGGTCGGCGTTGCCAGGAACAGGGCCCTGATTGATGAAGGGTGCTGCGGAGCCACCGGAGAGGACGCTGCGCCTTGATAGCTGGCGCGCGCGCACGTCCGCACTCTCCGCCTTGTGGCGCGAGTCCATGACATCTAGTCCTGAATGTGCATTACTCCTTTAGTATCACTGACGACGCTATTCGACAAGCGAAAAATATCGTGTGCTTTACTAAAAATAAAACGACATGCTGACGGCCGCTCAAATTCGGGCCGCGCGAGCCCTCGTGGATTGGAGTGGACCAAAGCTTGCGGAGGCCGCGGGCCTATCGCTGCCGACAATCCGGCGGATGGAAAGTGCAGTCGGGCCGGGTCGCAGTTCTGTCGACAACGTCGAGGCTGTGCGCCGCGCACTCGAGGCTGCGGGCGTCATATTCCAGATGGCCGATGAAACTGCAGGCCCCGGTGTTCGCCTTAAAAAGTAGGACGGTAGCGCCACATCGAACTCTGCCCAGCCTCATTGGAATACGCAGCCGGTGTCATGGAGGTACAGTCTCAACTTCGCTAGAGGCGCCTAGGGCCTGTCTTTGTTTCCCAGAGTACGATCTGGCCCCGCGAGGCCTTGCCGCCAGCGGCGAGCAATCCAATTCTGGCCCATCGAATGGCTTCAGATCCCAGTCTGTGGAGCTCTAAACGATGGCCGATCTCGACCGCATCGTCCGCCTCAAGACCGTGCTGGCGCGCACGGGCCTCAGCCGATCGACCCTATACCGGAAGATCGGCGAGGGCACCTTTCCTCGCCAGGTCCCGATCAGCGTCCACGGTGCGGGATGGCATGAGTCCGCGATCAACCGCTGGATCAACGACCCTGCCAATTTTCGCGTGGACGAAAGGGGAAAATAGGCGCCACGGAAATCAGGGTGGCTGCACTGTCGCCGCAAGCGTCGATAGCTAAGCTGACTTGGTCTTTGGCTCTGCAGACGTGGCTAGATAGTCAGCCCAGGCCTGCATCAGCTTGCGTCGCTTTTCGAAAAAGTCCGTCCGGCGATAGGCGGCTTCGACCCGGTCTGGAATCTTGTGCGCCAACGCCTTGTCGGCGACCTCCTTGGGGAAATCAGTCATCTCGGACGACCAGTCGGTAAAGGCGCTGCGGAATCCGTGAACGGTCACGTTCTCGACCTTCATGTCGCGGAGCACCTTGGACATCGTCATGTCGCTGATGGGCTTGACCCCATTTGGAGAGAACAGGAGTTCATCGTCGTCCACCCGGTCGTCGCGCATTCGCCGTAGGAGAGCGAGAGCGGGCTTCGATAGCGGGATGGCATGGGCCACCTTCATCTTCATGCGCTCGGCCGGAATCGACCAGACGCCCTTTTCGAGGTCAAATTCACTCCAGATCGCAAACCGCGTCTCGTTGGAGCGGACAGCCGTGTAGATGGTCAGCTGCAGAGCATCCCGACCAAGGGTTGGCGGCATCGCCGCAACTGCTTGGAGGAAGGCCGGCACGTCCTGATAGGGCATCGCCGCATAGTGCGAGCCAGTGTTGTTCTGGCGTGGAAGTCCCTTGCGGACCGATCGCAGGGAAACTTCCTTGCTAATCCAGCCCTTGATGTGCGCGAAGTCGAGAACCACACTGATCCGCTGAAGTACCTTATTGGCGGTATCAGGCACTGTCAGCCAAATCGGCTCCAGAACATCTCGAACAACTAGCGCATCGACCGTGTCCACGGGCTTAGACCCGATCATTGGAAAAACATGCCGCTCGAAGCTGGCGATCCAAATACCCTGCCGGCTATCCTTCCAGCCGGCCTTCAAGGTCTCGTAACAGGCGCGGGCAGCGGACTCAAACGACGGAGCGGGCCGACGAGCGCTTCGACGTTCGGCGGTTGGGTCAACCCCGCTCCTGACTTTCCGGCGCATCTCGGCCGCCGCGATCCGCGCGTCGGCGAGGCAAACGTCCCGCAAGGAGCCCAAGCCGAAATCGCGACGCACCCCCTGGAACTGGATACGGAAAAGCCATGACCGCGATCCACTGGGCTGAACATCGAGATACAGGCCGCGCCCGTCGCAATGGCGACCGGCCTTCGCGTTCTTCACCTTCAGGGCTGTAAGCGACAAGTTAGAAGTCCCTGTTCTGGAGCCTCCGATTATCCCCTCGTTTTCCCCACACTTTTGATGCGGATTTCAGGGAACAAAGTGAGATTACCTGAAACAGGAATTTCGATCAACCATATGAATATAAACAGATTTTAGGACAGAATGAGACGTCCTGGTTAGATCCCTAGATCATCCTCGGCTCCACCAAGGACCTTCGACAAAATGCGACTGTAGCCGTGACGCCCCCGTCCAGCGCGGCTTCGCGCGGTCTATCGCCACCCTTGGGTTGAACCCGCGACCATGCGCCACAGCCTAGGTTTACCAAATCGACTCCCGTCGCGGGGAGATTGATCCGGCCCGATCGCATGTCGGGCTGATGGGGGCTGGAATGGGCCAATCGAATCTCGGCCGGGCGATTAACAAGGCGGCGGTTGGTCTTGGCCTGGCCGCCGGGCTGTTGACCGCCTCGAACCCAGCCTGGGCCGAGGGCGGGTCGGCGCTCAAGCTGTCGGGCGCCTACAGGGCCGATATCGCCGGAACCCTGAGCGGCGGCCTGGCCAAGCGCGGACGCGTGCTGGACGACCTGCAGATCTTCGGCGACCTGGACCTGGAAAGGGCCGTCGGCTGGAAGAACGCCACCGCCCACTTCCAGCTGCTGGACAACAGTGGCGGTCGGCCGAACGAAGACACCGGCAGCTTGCAAGGCGTCGACAACATCGAGGTCGCCCGCCAGCGCGCCCGCCTGTTCGAGGCCTGGATCGAACAGAGCTTCGGCGAGAAGGCCTCGATGCGCGCCGGGCTCTATGACCTGAACAGCGAATTCTACGCCAACGAAAGCGCCGGCCTGCTGCTGGCGCCGGCCTTTGGCATCGGCTCGGAGCTGGCGGCGACGGGTCCCAACGGTCCCTCGATCTTTCCCTCGACGGCGCTGGCCGCGCGCCTGCGGGTGACGCCGAACCCGCACGTCTATGCCCAGGCCGTCGCGCTGAACGCCCATGCCGGGGTCCTCGGCGATCCCGGCGGCGTCGAGACCTCGTTCGACAACGGCTTGCTGCTGGTCGCCGAGGCCGGCTGGACCGGAAACGGCAAGATCGCCGCCGGCGTCTGGCGCTACACCCGAAAGCAGGACGACCTGAGACTGACGACGCCCGACGGCGATCCCGCCCCGGCCACCGCCCAAGGCGCCTATCTGCTGCTGGAACGCGCGCTGACCCGGGGCGACGGGAACGCGCCGCGCCATGCGACCGCCTTCGCCCGCCTGGGCCTGTCGGACGGCGACACCACCGCCTTCCATGGCGGCTGGCAGGCCGGCGTCCTGGTCAAGCGGGTATTCGCCAGCCGCCCCGACAGCGCCCTCTCGATCGGGCTCGACCAAGCCCTGCTGTCGCGCAAATACCGCGACAACGCCCTCGACGACGGTCGACGCCTGAGCGGCTCGGAACGGGCGATCGAGGTGACCTATGCCGACAAGATCGGCCCGGTCACGATCCAGCCCGACCTGCAATATGTGAAGGATCCCGGCGGCGACCGGGCGCTCGGCCACGCGCTGGTGGCCGCCGTCCGGTTCGGGGTGGCCTTCTAGACCACCCCGACGATGGATCAGGCCAGCGCCGCTTCGGCGACGGCTTCGGCGGTGATGCCGAATTCCTTGTAGAGACGCTCGAACGGCGCCGAGGCGCCAAAGCCCGTCATGCCGACGAACTTGCCGTCCTCGCCGATGAAGCGCTCCCAGCCCATCTTGATGCCGGCCTCGACGGCCACCCGCACCGGCGCCTTGCCAATGACCGAGGCCTGGTAGGTCGCGTCCTGCTGGGTGAACAGCTCCCAGCAGGGGGTCGAGACGACGCGGGTCGGCTTGCCCTTGGCCTGCAGGATGTCACGCGCGGCGACGGCGACGCCGACTTCCGTGCCCGAGGCGAAGATCGTCACCTGAGCCTCGCCGCCCTCGGCCGCCAGCAGCTCGTAGGCGCCCTTGGCCGACAGGTCGCCGCCGGCGGTGCGCACGTGCGGCGTCTTCTGGCGCGACAGGGTCATGACCGACGGCGTCCGCTGTTGCCGCAGAGCGACCTTCCAGCACTCGGCGGCTTCGACCGCGTCGGCGGGACGGAAGACCAGGAGGTTCGGGATGGCGCGCAGGGAGGCGACGTGCTCGACCGGCTGGTGGGTCGGGCCGTCCTCGCCCAGGCCGATGGAGTCGTGGGTCATCACGTGGATGACGCGGGCCTCCATCAGGGCGCCTAGGCGAATCGCCGCGCGGCTATAGTCGGCGAAGGCGAGGAAGGTGCCCGAATAGGGAATCACGCCGCCATGCAGCGCCATACCGTTCATGGCCGCCGCCATGCCGAACTCGCGCACGCCATAATGGACGTAGCGGCCCTCGTAGCCCGGCGCGTCGAAAGCGCCCATGCCCTTGACCAGGGTGTTGTTCGAGCCGGTCAGGTCGGCCGAGCCGCCGATCATCTCGGGGATCGCCGGAATCAGGTGATCGAGGGCCGAGCCCGAGTGGACGCGCGTGGCGTTGACCGGCTTGGTCTCCACGGCCTTGGCGATGTGGGCGTCCAGCGCCTCGAAGGCGTTGCCCGGCAGCTCGCCCGCCACGGCGCGCTTGAAGTCGCTGGCGTGGGTCGAGGCGGCGAGCTTGGCTTCCCAGGCCTTGCGAACCTTGGCGCCGCGACGGCCGACGCTCTTCCATGCCTTGGCGATGTCGTCCGGCACGGTGAACGGCGCGGCGTCCCAGCCCATGGCTTCGCGCGCGGCTTTGATCTGGTCGTCGAACAGGGTGTAGCCGTGGCTGTGGGGATCGCCTTCCTTGGGACCGGCGCCCTTCGAGATCAGCGTCTTGCACGCGATCATGGTCGGACGGTCTTGGCGTGTCGCCCAACGCAGGGCGGCGGCGATCTTGCCGTGGTCGTGGCCGTCGACGACCTTGACCGCCCAGCCGGCGGCCTTGAAGCGGGCGACCTGGTCGCCGGTCTCGGCGATCGTGGCCTCGCCGTCGATCGTGGTGTTGTTGTCGTCGAACAGCACCGTCAGCTTCGAGAGCTTCAGGCGGCCGGCGAGGCTGATGGCCTCGTGGCTGACGCCTTCCATCAGGCAGCCGTCGCCGGCGATCACCCAGGTGCGGTGGTCGACCAGCTCATGGCCGAAACGGGCGGCCAGATGGGCCTCGGCCATCGCCATGCCGACGGCCGTGGCCAGGCCCTGGCCGAGCGGACCGGTCGTGGTCTCGACGCCGGGCGTGTGATGGACTTCCGGGTGGCCAGGGGTCAGCGAACCCCACTGACGGAAGTTCTCGATCTCCTTCATCGTCACGGCCTTGAAGCCGGTCAGGTGAAGCAGCGAATAGAGCAGCATCGAGCCGTGGCCGGCCGACAGCACGAAACGGTCGCGATCGGGCCAGTTGGGCTGAGACGCGTCGAACTTCAGGAACTTGCTCCACAGCACGGTCGCGACGTCGGCCATGCCCATCGGCATGCCTTGGTGACCGGACTTGGCCTTGTGGACCGCGTCCATCGAAAGGACGCGGATCGCGTCGGCCATCTTGATGGGCGAAACGGGCATGGAAGTTCCGTCTTGTCTTTGTTTTGCAGGGCTGCGCGAGGGGCGCAGTCGCATGGGAACCCGGAGGGGTCAACCCGCGACACGGCTAGAAACCAGGCGCCAGGGGGCGGTCGTGGACGCTATGCAACATCGTCCGCTGGCGTTATAGCTAGGCAAAGACTTATGCTCACTTTAAGCATAACTGGAAGGCGCCACGCTTGATCGGTCCGTCATTCTTCTCGCCCTATCGCCACGGCTTCGTCCGGGTGGCCACGGCCGTCCCCAAGGTCAAGCTGGCCGATCCGGCCGAGAACGCGCGCGCCGTGCTCGATCTGGTCGGCCAGGCGCACGAGGCCGGCGTGGCGGTGATCGTGTTCCCCGAGCTCGGCCTGACGGGCTACACGATCGACGACCTTCTGCAGCAGGACGTGCTGCTGGACGCGACGGAGACGGCGATCGCGACGCTGGCCGAGGCGAGCAAGACCCTGGCGCCGATGATGGTGGTCGGCGCCCCGCTTCGCGACGCGGGCCGGCTCTACAACACCGCCGTGGCGATCCAAGGCGGGCGCGTGCTCGGGGTCGTTCCCAAGAGCTTCCTGCCCAACTACCGCGAGTTCTATGAGCGCCGTTGGTTCACACCCGGCGCGGGCGTGGTCGGCAAGACCCTGACCCTGGCCGGACAGGCCGTCCCGTTCGGGACCGACCTGCTGCTCCGCGCCCACGCCCCGACGCCATTCACGGTCGGCGTCGAGATCTGCGAGGACGTCTGGACCCCGACCCCGCCCAGCACCGCCCAGGCCCTGGCCGGCGCGGAGATCCTGCTGAACCTGTCGGCCAGCAACATCACCATCGGCAAGTCCGAGACCCGCCGCCTGCTGTGCGCCAGCCAATCCTCCCGGATGATCGCGGCCTATGTCTATTCCGCCGCCGGGGCGGGCGAGAGCTCGACCGATCTGGCCTGGGACGGCCATGTCGACATCCACGAGATGGGCGCCCTGCTGGCCGAGACCCCGCGTTTCTCGACCGGTCCGGCCTGGACCTTCGCCGATGTCGATGTCGAGCGGATCCGCCAGGAACGGATGCGGGTCGGCAGCTTCGGCGACGCCATGGCCCTGGCCCCGCCCAAGGTCCCGTTCCGCCTCGCGGCGTTCACGTTCGAGCCGCCGGCTGGCGACCTGCCCCTGGCGCGCGCGATCGAACGCTTCCCCTTCACGCCCTCGGACCCCGCCAAGCTGCGCGAGAACTGCTACGAGGCCTACAATATCCAGGTGCAGGGATTGGCCCGCCGGCTGGAGGCTTCGGGCCTCAAAAAGCTCGTGATCGGCATATCGGGCGGCCTCGACTCCACCCAGGCGCTGCTGGTGGCGACCAAGGCGGTCGACCAACTCAGCCTGCCCCGCGCGAACATCCTGGCCTACACCCTGCCGGGCTTCGCCACCTCGGACCGCACCAAGGCCAACGCCTGGGCGCTTATGGACGCGATGGGCGTAACCGCCGCGGAACTCGACATCCGGCCGGCCGCGACTCAGATGCTGAAAGACATGGATCACCCGTTCGGGCGCGGCGAGCCGGTCTATGACGTCACGTTCGAGAACGTGCAGGCGGGCTTGCGAACCGACTACCTGTTCCGCCTGGCCAACCACAACGGCGCTCTGGTGGTGGGAACCGGGGACCTGTCGGAGTTGGCGCTGGGCTGGTGCACCTACGGCGTCGGCGACCACATGAGCCACTACAACCCCAACTGCGGGGCGCCCAAGACGCTGATCCAGCACCTGATCCGCTTCGTGGCCCATTCCGGCGACGTGGACGCGGCCACCACCGGCCTGCTGGAGGATATCCTGGCCACCGAGATCTCGCCGGAGCTGGTGCCGGGCGAAGAGGTGCAGGCGACGGAAAGCTTCGTTGGCCCCTACGCCCTGCAGGACTTCAACCTCTATTATTTGACCCGCTACGGCATGGCGCCGTCCAAGATCGCCTTCCTGGCCTGGAGCGCTTGGCATGACGCGGAGACGGGCGGCTGGCCCGTCGGCCTGCCCGAAAACGCCCGCCGAGCCTACGACCTGGCGGAGATCCGAGGGTGGCTCGAGCTTTTCCTGAAGCGGTTCTTCGCCAATCAGTTCAAGCGGTCGGCCCTGCCGAACGGACCCAAGATTTCGTCGGGCGGGGCCCTGTCTCCGCGCGGCGACTGGCGGATGCCGTCCGACGCCACGGCCGACGCCTGGCTCGCCGAACTGCGCGCCAACACGCCAGCGGGATGAAAACTCTTCGTTCCCGCGCGCTTTGGCTTTAAGCACCCTTTGCAATGACCCTCTATCAGGAGGGCAAGTCTTGAAGTGTGTGGGGACATCACTTGGCTTCGATCTATCCGGTGATCCTGTGCGGCGGCTCGGGCACGCGTCTTTGGCCGGCGTCGCGCAGCGACCAGCCCAAGCAGTTCCTGAAACTTGTCGGCGAGCGCTCCTCGTTCCAAGAGACCGTGCTGAGGGTGAAGGACATTCCCGGCGTTGCCGAGATCGTCATCGTCACCGGCGAGGCCATGGTCGATTTCGTCGCCCAGCAGACCGCCGAGATCGGCGCGCCGGTGACCATCCTGGTCGAACCCGAGGCCCGCGACAGCGCCCCGGCCGTGGCGGCGGCGGCGGCCTATGTCGAGCGACAGGACCCCGACGGCGTCGTGCTGATGCTGGCCGCCGACCACCACATCGCCCAGCCCGAGATCTTCGGCGAAGCGGCTCTGACCGCCGCCCGGGCCGCCGAACACGACCTCATCGTCACCTTCGGCGTGCAGCCCACCGTGCCGGCCACCGGCTTTGGCTATATCCGCCCCGGCGAGGCGCTGCTCGACGGTTCGGTGCGCGCGGTCGCCGCCTTCGTCGAAAAGCCGGACCAGGAGACCGCCGAGCGGTACCTGCTGGAAGGCTACCTCTGGAACAGCGGCAACTTCGCCTTCAAGGCCGCCACGCTGCTGGGCGAGTTCGAGGCGTTCGAGCCTACGGTGGCCGCGGCCGCCAAGGCCTGTGTCGCCGGGCTCTCGCTGGAGGCCGGCGTCGGGCGCCTGAGCCGCGAGGCCTTCGGCCAGGCCAAGAAGATCTCGCTCGACTATGCGGTGATGGAGCGCACCACGAGAGCCGCCGTCGCGCCCGCCGCCTTCGCCTGGTCGGACCTGGGGGCCTGGGACGCCATTTGGGAGGCTTCGGTCCGCGACCACCATGGCAACGCCCAGGACGGCGACGTCGACCTGCACAAGGCTTCCGGCGTGCTGGTTCGGACGACGGGCCCCTATGTCGGCGTGATCGGCGTCAGCGACATCGTCGTCGTGGCCGAGCCCGACGCGGTGCTGGTCTGCCACCGCAAGGACAGCCAAGCCGTGAAGACCCTGGTCGATGGACTGAAGGCCAAGGGCCGTTCGATCGCCTCGCGCAAGAGCATCTCGCCTAGCGGCGCGGAAACCCTGGTCTCGACCGAGGCCTTCGACGTCGAACTGCGCCGCGCGCCGGCCGGCGCGACGATCAACCTCCCCGCCTCCACCGTGCAGGTTCTGGAAGGCGTTCTGGAGATGGCCGGCGACGTCCATGCCGCCGGCGCGATCATCGCGCTCGAAGGCGAGGCCCAAGCCCGCGCGAAGGGCGCGGCGACCCTCCTGGTCACCAAGCCGCGTTAGGTCCGGCCCGCCTCGATGGCGCGGTCCATTTCCAGGATACCGAGGACGATGTGATAGAAGGAGCTGGCGGGCGCCGGCTCCTCCACGAAGGTCTCGTCGGGCAAGTACTTGTCGCGCCACAGGCCGGGGACCGGGGTGCGCAGATAGGCCAGCAGGCCCTCGGCCGCGGCGGCGGCCATGTCCCAATAGCGGGGCTCGCCGGTCAGTTCGGCGGCCAGCACCGCGGCCTTGATGCGCTCGGTCTGCGGCCACAGGCGCGCGCTGGCGTCGTGGATCGAGAAGTCGTCCAGCAAGGCGTTGATCGCCACGCCGCGCGCCAAATCGGTTCCGTGGGTCTCGGCGGCGTCGATCATCTTCAGCGCGGCGGCCTCGGCGTCCGCCCGTCCCGCCAGCTTGCTCCAGCGCAGCAGCAGCCACCCCCACTCGAACTGATGGCCCGGTTCGCAGATCCGTCCCTCGACGCCCGGCGCGGGGTTCCAGTCAAGATCGAAGAACTCGCGAATCTGGCCGCTCTGGCCATGGATGAATCTGGAAAGCGCGAGTTGGGCGATCTCGTCGGCCAGGGCGCGCCAGGCCGGGTCCGCGTCGATCTCGTTCCAGGCCAGCATGGCCTCGAACAGGTGCATGTGCGGGTTCGACTGCAGCGGCGCGGTCGGCGGGTTGGTCTGGTGAAAGCCCGCCATCGAGTGCTTGCGCTCGGCGACCAGCTTGTCGCGCACCGCCACGGCGATGGCGCGGGCCTCGTCGGCGCGGGCCGGCGCCGCCTTGGCCGCCGCCGCCAGGGCGAACAGGGCGAAGGCTTGGTCATAGAGGTCGGCGGTCTCGTCCAGGCTCTCGCCGTTCGGCCCGACGAGGGCGCGGAAGAGCCCATCCGGGCGACGATATCGCGCGAGGTAAAACGACAACCCGTGCTCCACCGCTTCGCGCCAGGGCCCGTTCCAGCCTAGATCGCCAGCGATGGCGAAGGAGTAGATTTGGCGCGGCAGAACCCGGCCTCGGCGCGGACCATCGACCGGCGCGCCCTCCTGGTCGAGCTTCTCGAAGAACCCGCCCTTCGCGTGGTCCGCCCCCACGCGCCACCACAGCGGATAGGCCGCCTCGGTCGCCCAGGTCTTGAGACGGTCGCGCAGGCGGGCGGCGTCGGCGAAGGCGTTCATCGGAAGCTCCAGCGGGGTGCACGCCTTTCTAGGCGAGGTCGTGGCCCAAGGCCAAGACAGCGGCATGGCGTTTCGGCGACGGCCGGGGTAGTGGTCCGACCATGATCAGCGCCCTCGATCTTCCGCCGCTGAAGGCCGTGTTCCTGGACCGCGACGGCGTCCTGAACATCGACCACGGCTATGTCTCCGATCCGGCCAAACTGGACTGGATCGACGGCGCCCGCGAGGCGGTGGCGGCCATGACCAGGGCGGGCCTGAAGGTGCTGGTGGTCACCAACCAGTCGGGCATCGGCCGGGGCTATTTCGACGAGCCGGCCATGAACCGCTTCCACGCCGCCATGCAGGCGCAGCTGGACGCGCTGGGAGGCCGTATCGACGCCTTCTATCACTCGCCGTTTCACGAGACCGCGATCATCGAAGCCTACCGCGTCGCCGACCATCCGGACCGTAAACCCAATCCCGGCATGATCCTGCGGGGCCTGGCCGACTGGAACCTGACGCCGCTGGAGACCGTGATCATCGGCGATCGCGATATCGACGTCGAAGCCGGCGCGCGGGCGGGCGTCCCGGGCTATCTGTTCCCGGGCGGCGACCTGAGGGCCTTTGTCAGCCACGTGCTGGGCGAGCGCGTTGCGGCGCTGAGATGAAGATCCTGCTGCTGGGCAAGACCGGTCAGGTCGCCACGGCGTTTCAGGCCGCCGCGCGCGCGCGGAAAGGCGTCGAGGTGATCGCGCTTTCCCGCGCCGATCTCGACCTGGAGAACACCGACGCTATCCGCGCCGCGATCCTGGGCGCCGACTGCGATCTCGTGCTCAACGCGGCCGCCTTCACCCAGGTGGACCGAGCCGAGACGTCTCCCGAAGAGGCCTTCGCGGTCAACGCTCGCGCTCCCGGCGAGATGGCCAAGGCCTGCGCCGAGCGCGACTTGCCGTTCGTGCATCTGTCGACCGACGCGGTGTTCGACGGCCTGACCGACCGGCCCTATGTCGAGACCGACGCGCCTTCGCCGATCAATGTCTATGGCCGCTCGAAGCTGGCCGGCGAGCAAGCGGTCCTCGCCCATGCCCGGACCGTGGCGCTGCGAGTCTCGTGGGTCTTTTCCCGGCACGGCCGCAACTATGTCGGCTTCATGCTGCGCCTGGCCCGCGAGCGCGAGGTGCTGAAGGTCGTCGCCGACCAGTTCGGGACGCCGACCGACGGCGAGGCCCTGGCCGCGTTTCTGCTGGCGACCGCGCCGCGCTGGGCCGCCGCGCCGGCCGAAGACCCGGCGTTCGGCCTGTTCCACTTCGCCAACGCCGGCGAGACCAGCCGCTTCGACTTCGCCAAGGCCGCGATCGATCGCGATCCGCTGACCCGCGCGCGACTGGAGCCGACCACCCAGGCCGCCTTCGCCGAACCCGCGCCCCGGCCGCCCCGCTCGCCCTTGGATACGGGCAAGCTGCGCGCCCTGTTCGGCTTCACGCCGGAACCGTGGCGCCCCGCGGTCGAACGGACCGCCGATCGCCTCGTGGCCGCCGGTTTGACCGGCTAAGCGCTGGCGCCCAAGGGCGGCGCGCGGTACACCCACGCCCGACTTCTCCATAGACGCGACGTGACAGACCCATGCAGATCTTCCTCGACAGCACCGACACCAAGGTCATCGCCGACCTGGCCTCGACCGGTCTGGTGGATGGCGTGACCACCAATCCGACCCTGATCGCCAAGTCGGGCCGGCCGATGCTGGAGGTGATCGCCGAGATCTGCGACCTCGTCCCGGGTCCGATCAGCGCCGAGGTGGCCGCCACCACCGCCGAGGCCATGATCGCCGAAGGCAAGAAGCTGGCCGCCATCGCCCCGAACGTGGTGGTGAAGATCCCGCTGACCCGCGATGGCCTGATCGCCTGCGCCGCCTTCGCCGACGAAGAGATCAAGACCAACGTCACCCTGTGTTTTTCCGCGACCCAGGCCCTGCTGGCCGCCAAGGCCGGGGCGACCTTCGTCTCGCCGTTCATCGGCCGTCTGGACGACTACGGCTTCGACGGCATGGACCTGATCCGCGACATCCGCGCGATCTACGACAACTACGGCTATGAGACCGAAATCCTCGCGGCCTCGGTGCGCAACGCCGGCCACGTGAAGGAAGCCGCGATCGTCGGCGCCGACGTCGTCACCATCCCGCCGGCCGTGTTCGGCGATCTCTACAAGCACCCGCTGACCGACAAGGGCCTGGAACAGTTCCTGAAGGACTGGGCCTCGACCGGCCAGTCGATCCTGTAGGGCCGCGCGAGCGAGGGCGGGCCGAACGAGGCTCGCCCGAAGCGCAAATAGGTGATCACAGTTTATTTCGCTAAAGCGAAGCTGGTTCGCAAACGCGAGCTCATGCGTTACAGCTTGGTCCGTCCACAGAGGGCCAAGCCGATGGTTCCGAACGCCGCAGAAACCGAGGTCCGCCTGGCCGGTCCCGAAGAGGCCGACCGCTTCTCGCGTTTCCTGCAGGGCTTTCTCTCGGCCAACGGCTTCCCGTTCGTGATCGTGCACGACACGCCCGAGCTTCTGGGCCAGCTTCGCAAGGTGGTGTTCGAGGACGCCGGCCTGAGCCACAAGTTCGCCAGCGAGTGGCTGAACCAAAGAGGCACGGCCGGCAGCGCCTAGAACGTGAGGCTGAAAGTGGGAACCGATTTCAGCTTATCTCACGCTCTAAACATTTGATTTAGAGCCTTCAGCGGTCAGGCCTTCGGCCGAGCTCGAGGCGACGCCGGCGCCGATTTCCGAGCCCGACGCGTCTTGATCAGATTCAGCAGGTGGTGCTCGCCCTCGCCCGGCATGGCTGGCGAGGGATCCTTGGCCTTGGTCGGGCGCGGCGGCGGCAGGTCGTCGCGCGAGGGGTCCTCCGTCAGAAGATGCGCGGCCAGCATCAGGTCGGTCTTGACCGGGCCAAAGTCGGCGGACGCGGTCCAGGCGCGGATCGCGGCCTGGGCGTAGGCCTCCGACAGGTCGGTCACCTCGATCATCACCGCCGGGTCCTTGCGGATGCGCGGATCATTCTCGGCCCGTTCGCGCAGCCGCTTGAGCACGGCGACCAGATCGGTTTTCAGCGGAACCTTGAACAGCACGTCGGCCCGACGATGCCGGTGGGTCGAATAGTTCAGGATGACGTCGCCGAACACCTTGCTGTTGGGGATCATCACCTTGACGTTGTCGAACGTGGCGATCTCGGTGAACAGCAGGTCCAGCGACTTGACCGTGCCCTGGCGAGTCGAGGTCTCGATGACATCGCCGACGCGATAGGGACGGAACAGCAGGATCATCATCCCGGCCGCGACGTTCGAAAGCGCGCCCTGCAGCGCCAGGCCGATGGCCAGCGAGGCCGCGCCCAGCACCGCGATGATCGAGGTGGCCTGCACGCCGAGCTGCTGCAGCACCGCCACCAGGCCCATGGCGATGACGGCGTATCGCGCCAGAGAGGCGCTGAAGCTCTCCAGGGTGGGATCGGGCGCGTTGCGATGCACGCGGGCCAGCGTCCGGCGCATGAACCGCGCGGCCCAGCCGGCGAGCCAGAAGGTCAGGACCAGGATCAGTCCCGCCACCACCAGATTCACCGCGAGCTTGCCCAACCAGTCGAGGAAGTGCCCGAGCATGGTTTCATCGGCCTTGATCTTGGCGATGGACGGCAAGGCGGCGTCCGGCGGGATGACGCTGGGTTTGGTCTGCATGAAAGCCTCGATTGGCGCCCCCGCGCCGTTCGGTCAACGGCGGCGACGCGGCCATGGTTCCGCTTGCCCCGTCTGGGGGAAACAGTCGGTTACATCAATTGGCTCGAATTCGTCATGAACGCCCACTAGAGCGTGGCGCCATGACCATGCCCTTCATCGACCTCGCCGCGCAGCAGCGCCGAATCCGCGACAAGATCGACGCCGCCATCGCCAAGGTTTTGGACAGCGGCGCCTATGTCATGGGCCCGCAGGTTCGAGAGTTCGAAGCCAAGCTGGCGGCGTTCGGCCAAGCCAAGCTGGCCCTGTCCTGCGCCAATGGCACCGACGCCATCGCCCTGCCGCTGATGGCTTGGGACATCGGTCCGGGCGACGCGGTGTTCTGCCCGTCCTTCACCTTCGCCGCGACGCCCGAGGTCGCGCCCTGGGTCGGCGCCACGCCGGTGTTCGTCGACATCCTGCCCGACACCTTCAACCTCGACCCCGCCAAGCTGGACGCCGCCATCGCCGGGGTGAAGGCCGAGGGCAAGCTGACCCCTAAGGTCGTGATCGCGGTCGACCTGTTTGGCCAGCCCGCCGACTATCCGGCGATCAAGGCCATCTGCGATCGCGAGGGCCTGAAGCTGATCGCCGACAGCGCCCAAGGCTTCGGCTGCACGTTGAACGGCCATCATCCGCTGCATTGGGCCGATGTCGCCACCACCAGCTTCTTCCCGGCCAAGCCTTTGGGCGGCTATGGCGACGGCGGGGCGGTGCTGACCAATGATCAGACCCTTTGGGACCTGATGGACAGCTATCGCGTTCACGGCAAGGCGGTCGGCCCGGACCTGCAAGGCCGCACCTTCGACCACGACCCGAAATACCTGAACACCCGCATCGGGATGAACTCGCGCCTGGACACCCTGCAGGCGGCGATCCTGATCGAGAAGCTGGCGATTTTCGCCGAAGAAATCGACCTGCGCCAAGTCGTCGCCCAGCGCTATGCCGAGGGCCTGAAGGGCGCGGTGATCGCGACTCCGACGGTGATCGACGGCGGCGTCTCGGTGTGGGCGCAGTATGTCATCGAGCACCAGAACCGCGACGGCCTGGCCGCGCATCTCAAGGCCCAAGGCATTCCGACGGCGGTCTATTATCCCGTGCCGATGCACGCCCAGGCGCCCTATGCCGGCTATCCGCGCGGCGCGGGCGGTCTGCCGGTGACCGAGGCCAAGGCCCAGACGGTGCTGGCCCTGCCGATGCACCCCTACCTGACCGAAGGCGACCAGGCGCGGATCATCGACGCCATTCGCGCTTTCGCGGACAGGCTCTAGATTCAGTTATTTAGAGCGCGTTCGAGCGGTTTAGCCGCTCACACTTAAACCTAACGCGCTCTAACCCGCTCGCGCGCGGTCCAGGGCCGCGTAGAGCGCCGCGATGTCGAGCGGCTTGGCCAGCCAGTCAGTCATGCCTGCGGCCCGGCAAGCCTCGACCTCATCGGCGGCCACGCCGGCGCTGAAGCCGATGACGGGAATGTCGTGGTTGCGGCCCTTGCCAGCCCGCAGGCGTCGGGTGGCCTCGCGGCCGTCCAACCCCGGCATGTTGACGTCCATCAGCACCACGTCGAAGGCCTGCGCCTCGAGCCGCTCCAGGGCTTCGTTTCCGTCGGGCGCGGTGGTGAGCGTCACGCCGAGAGGCTCCAGCACCAGCGCCAACGTCCGGCGATTGATCTCGTGATCGTCCACGGCCAGAACGCGCAGGTCGCCGACCGACGGCGCCAGGGCCGGACCCTCATCCGCCGAGCGCGGCGCGGCCTCTTCCCGCCCGATGGGCAAAACCAGGGTCAGGCGAAACACCGCGCCCCGGGCGGCGACCGGACAGGCCTCCAGATCACCGCCCATCGGGCGCGCCAGCTGCCGGCTCACCGTCAGCCCAAGGCCGGTGCCGCCATAGGTCCGCGCTGTTTCCTGGGAAGCCTGGGCATAGGGCGTGAAGAGCCGGTCCATGGCCTCGGGGCTGATTCCGGGACCGTTGTCCTCGACCTCGATGACGACGCGAACCTTGGCGTCGCCGACGGCCTCGCCGGCCAGTCGGATCTCAATCACGCCGCGCTCGGTGAACTTGATGGCGTTGGACAGCAGGTTGTTCAGGATCTGACGCAGGCGGAATGGATCGCCGCGCACCCAGATTGATGGCTGTTCACCGGGGGGATCGCGCAGGGCCAGGCCCTTGGCCTTGACGTTAGCGGTCCAGAAGCGCGTCGCGTCCCGGATGGCCCCCAACACGTCGAAATCGCGCTCTTCCAGGCTCATGGCGCGGGCCTCGATCTTGGCCTGATCGAGCATGTCGGTCAGCAGACCGGTCATCAGCTGTCCGGCGTCGAAAATCAGGTTGGCCGTCGCCTGGGTCTGGACGGGACTGGCGCCGCCGCGGATCAGCTGGGCGCCGGCGACTATGGCGGACAGCGGCGTTCGCAGCTCGTGGCTGACGATGGCCGCCATGGCGGTGCGTTCCGACAGCGCCTCTTCGGTCTGCACGCGCCGCCGGTCGGCTTCCTCGCGGGCCGCGAACAGGGCGCGACGCTGGTGGTGCATACGCATCCAGATCGTGTGCAGCGCCAGGATCATGAAGCCCACCGATACGGCGACAATGGCCCCCTGGCCGCGCGTGGCCTGCGGCATCAGAAACGGCGTCGCCGCCAGGCCGATCGCGTAGGGGGTGAAGCCCAGATAAAATAGCGGACGGCTGTCGACTCCCGAGACGACGTTGTTCAGCGCGCCCCCGATCAGCACCATCACGGCCAGGGCCATCAGCGGCGGCTGACCGCTTCGCCAAAAGATCAGCGCCGCGCCGGCATGTACGACGGCCATCGACAACATCGACGCCAACATCAGGACGACCCGCGCCGCCAGATGATGCTTGGGCAACCCGCCCCTGGCGAAAGGCCGAACCGCCACGAACTCCAGCGCCTGGACCGACAGGCTCGCGGTCAGCCACAGCGGGATCAGGTCCAGGCGTCCGATCAGACCCAGCGCCCAGCTCAGAAGAACCGTCAACCCGACGCGCGAATAGGCCTGGCGGTAACGCTCCTTCGCATTGATCCGCAGGTGCGGAAGCAAGACGGCCAACACGGACGGTAAGGACGCGTTCATCGTCTCTTCCTTAGGCCGGACAGGCAAAGGAGACGTGAACATCGCTCAAGCGTCCAGCATCGCTTCCAGCGTCTTGAGCTCGTCGGCCTCGCGCGCCGGCTTGTCCCAACGGATGCGGTGGATGCGCGGAAAGCGCATGGCCACGCCCGACTTGTGCCGAGTCGAGCGCTGCAGGCCTTCGAAAGCCACCTCGAACACTAGGCCGAAGTCCTGGTCGGCGCGAACCGAGCGCACTGGGCCGAAACGCTCCGCCGTATGGTCGCGAACGAACTTGTCGATCCGTTTGAGCTCCTCGTCGGTGAAGCCGAAATAGGCCTTGCCGACCGGAGTCAGGCTCCGCCGCCCTTGCTCGTCCTCGCGCCAGACGCCGAAGGTGTAGTCGGAATAGAAGCTGGATCGTTTGCCGTGACCGCGCTGGGCGTACATCAGCACCGCGTCGATCAGCTGCGGGTCGCGCTTCCATTTGAACCACGGACCCTTCGGGCGGCCGGGCTCGTAGACGCTGTCGCGGCGCTTCAGCATCAAGCCCTCCGAAAGGCGGGCGTCGCCCTCGGGCGGTTCCAGGCGCAGGGCGGCCAGTTCCTCCCAACTGTCGAAGGGCTGCAGGGGCGAGAGATCGATGCGCGGCGTCGTCAGCCGGCCCACGAACGCCTCGAGCCTTGATCGACGCTCGACGAAGGGAAGACCTCGAAGATCGACCTCGCCGTCCAGCAGCAGGTCATAGGCCCGGACGCCGGCGGGAAAAGTGGCCAGTTGCTTGGCGTCGACGGTCTTGCGGTTCAGCCGTTGCTGCAGGTCGCCGAACGGGGCCAAGGCGCCGTCGCGCAGCACCAGGAGTTCGCCGTCGATCGCTCCCTCGAAGTCCATCGCCTCGACGACGTCCGGAAAGGCGGCCGAGATGTCGTCGCCGGTGCGGCTGTAGAGCCGCCGCTCGCCCCGCTCGGACACCGCTTGAACGCGGATGCCGTCCCACTTCCATTCGGCGACATAGTCGGCCGGATCCAGCTTGGCGAAATCGACGGCCTCGTCGATCGGCTGGGCCAGCATCACGGGCCGGAACCGCCCGGGGGCGTCGGGCGAAGGGCGTTCGGAACGACCTTCAAGCCAGGCGAAGAGATCGCCATAGGGCGGTTCGACGACGTGCCAGACCTCCTCGATCTCGCCGATCTCGACACCGCCGAACTGAGCGCAGGCCTGCTTGGCCAGGCGGGAGGAAACGCCAACCCGAAGCCCGCCGGTCATCAGTTTCAGCAGCGCCCAGCGCCCGTCCGGATCCAGGGCGTCCAGCCAGCCCTCGATCAGATGCTGGACCTCGGCGCGCGACGCCGAACGCAGAGCCTCGACCACCTCGGACAGCTCCGGCGGCCGATTGGCCCCCGGCCTCGACGGCCAAACCAAGGCGACGGTCTCCGCCAGATCGCCGACATAGTCGTAGGACCAGGCGAACAGCTGGGCGTCCATCCGCGCCTCGACCGCCTTGCGAATGAAGGCTGGCTTGGCGGCGTTGAACGACAGCGCGCCGGTCAGCGCCGCCAGGGCGTAGCCGCGATCGGGATCCGGCGTCTGGCGCAGGTGGTCCCCGATCAAGGTCAGCTTGGCGTTGCGAGACGTGGTCAGGGACAGCCGGTCGAGCAGATGGGCGAAGGCGCGCATGGACATGGAATGTCGAGCGATCTCCTTTCGTTCAGCCGCTTCATAACGGGCGGACCCGACCTCTCGCGCAAGTCGCTTGTCGATGCTAGATTAAAACAGATGTTTGAATTCGCGAGGCGGTCATGGACCAGGCGCTGCCCGAAGGTTTCTCGCCCCACGTCCGCAAGAGCCCCCTGACGGATCCTTGGGAGCCGTTGTACGCCAAGCCGGGCGCGGACCGGCTGGTTCTGGGCGTCCACGTGCGCCCCGAGCACTGCAATTCGCGGAACATGCCGCACGGCGGCTTTCTGGCCGCGATGGCCGACAACGCCATGGGCCTATCGCTAGGCGTGGGCCTTGCCGCCGCTGAACGGGAGACCGCCGGGCTCGTCACCGTCTCGCTGACGCTGGACTATCTGGGGTCGGCCAAGCTGGGCCAATGGCTCGAGTTCGACACCGATTTCATCAAGCTGGGCCGCTCGATCTGCTTTGCCGAAGCGACGGTGCGCGCCGATGGCCAGCCGATCGCCCGCGCTCGGGCGACGTTCAAGGTCCAGGCGGCGAAAGCGGCGGCGTGAAACGAAAACCTCGCCCCTCGACTGGCTCGGGGCGAGGCTTCTAGACGCGGCCGGAGGGCGACCCTACGCCTAGAGCGCGTTAGGTTTAAGTGTGAGCGGTTAAATCGCTCGAACGCGCTCTAAATATTTGAATTTAGAGCCTGTTTATCCGCTTCAAACGATTCCATTTGAAGCGGACAGGCTCTAAGCGCGTTCGTTGACCGGCTGCTGGGCGATCAGGGGCTGGGGCAGGCGGCTGACCATCTCCTTCGGGCAGACCTGCCAGAACTGGCCCCGCGCCCGATCCCAGTCGCGCAGCAGCGTCTCGGCGAAGACCGAGTCCGTCTCGCGGGCGTGCTCGGCGATCAGCGAGCGCAGCACGCCTTCCCAGTAGGGCGAGGCCAGGCGCTGCACGACGATGCTGTCCGGGTTGATGTTGTCCTGGAAGCGGTCGTGCTGGTCGAACACGAAGGCCATGCCGCCGGTCATGCCCGCGCCGAAGTTGCCGCCCGTCGGGCCCAGGATCACCACCTGGCCGCCGGTCATGTACTCGCAGCCATTGGCGCCGCAGCCCTCGACCACCGTGGTGGCGCCGGAGTTACGGACCGCGAAGCGCTCGCCCGCCTGGCCCGCCGCGAACAGCCGGCCCGAGGTGGCGCCGAACAGCACGGTGTTGCCGATCAGGGTGTTGGTTTCCGGCGCCGCCAGGCCGCGAGCGGGTTTGATCACGATCGTCGCGCCCGACAGGCCCTTGCCGACATAGTCGTTGGCCTCGCCGGTCAGCTCGATGCGCAGGCCCTGGACCGCGAAGGCCCCCAGGCTCTGACCGGCCGAGCCCTTGAGCTGGACGGTCAGGTGGCCCGAGGGCAGGCCCTTCATGCCGAACTTGCGGACGATGTGGCTGGAGGTGCGGGTGCCGATGGTGCGGGCCGTGCTGCGGACCGTGTAGGTCAGCTGCATCTTCTCGCCGCGCTCCAGCAGCGGGGCGGCGTCGCGGACGATCTGGGCGTCCAGGGTGTCCGGCACCGCGTTGCGGCCCTCGACCGTGCAGTAGGGCTTGTTCGCGCCCGGATCGGCGCGCACCAACAGCGGGTTCAGGTCGAGGTCGTCCAGGTGCTCGCCGCCGCGGCTGACCTGGGCCAGCAGGTCGGTGCGGCCGACGATTTCCTGCAGGGATCGGAAGCCCAGGCCCGCCAGGATCTCGCGCACCTCTTCAGCGACGAAGGTGAAGAGGTTGATGACCTTGTCCGGCGTGCCGGTGAACTTGGCGCGCAGGGCCTCGTCCTGAGTGCAGACGCCGACCGGGCAGGTGTTGGAATGGCACTGGCGCACCATGATGCAGCCCATCGCCACCAGCGAGGCGGTGCCGATGCCGAACTCCTCGGCGCCCATCATGGCGGCGATGACGATATCGCGGCCGGTCCGCATCCCGCCATCGGCGCGCAGCACGACGGAGTGTCGCAGATTGTTCAGGGTCAGAACCTGATTGGCTTCCGACAGGCCCATTTCCCACGGACCGCCGGCGTACTTGACCGAGGTCTGGGGCGAGGCGCCGGTGCCGCCGACGCCGCCGGCGACCAGGATCACGTCGGCCTTGGCCTTGGCCACGCCGGCCGCGATCGCGCCGATGCCGGTGGCGGCGACCAGCTTCACCGTGACCCGGGCGATCGGATTGATCTGCTTCAGGTCATAGATCAGCTGGGCCAAATCCTCGATCGAGTAGATGTCGTGGTGCGGCGGCGGGCTGATCAGCATGACGCCAGGGGTGGAGTGCCGCAGGCGGGCGATCATCTCGGTGACCTTGAAGCCGGGCAGCTGGCCGCCCTCGCCGGGCTTGGCGCCCTGGGCGACCTTGATCTCCAGCTCGACGCACTGGTTCAGGTACTCGGCGGTGACGCCAAAGCGGCCCGAGGCGACCTGCTTGATGGCGCTGTTGGGGTTGTCGCCGTTCGGCAGCGGCTTGTAGCGCGCGCTGTCCTCGCCGCCCTCGCCCGAGACCGAACGGGCGCCGATGCGGTTCATGGCGATGTTCAGGGCGCCGTGCGCTTCGGGGCTCAGCGCGCCCAGGCTCATGCCTGGGGTCACGAAGCGCTTGCGGATCTCGTTGACGCTCTCGACGTCGTCGGTCGAGATTGGATTGCGGTCCGAGCGCCAATCCAAGAGGTCGCGCAGCTGGATCGGCTTTTGCGTGCGCAGGCCGTTGGACCAGCGGCGATAGAGCTCGTAATCGCCGGTGTCGCAGGCCGTCTGCAGGGTATGCATCAGCCGCGCCTCGAAAGCGTGGGCCTCGCCCGAGCGACGCGCCTTGTAGAGACCGCCGACCGGCAGGGTGACGGCGGGCGTCCCCCAGGCCTTGCGGTGCAGCTCGACGGTCTTGCTCTCGATGCCGGCCAGACCGATGCCCGAGATGCGCGAGGGCATGCCGGGGAAGAATTCCGCCGCCAGGGCGCGCGAAAGACCGACGGCCTCGAAGTTGTAGCCGCCCCGGTACGAGCTGATGACGCTGATCCCCATCTTGGAGATGATCTTCAGCAGCCCGCCCTCGATCGCGGTCTTGAAGTTGATGCAGACGTCGCGCAGCGTCTTGTCGCCGACCAGGCCGCGCTCCAGGCGATCCTGGAAGCTTTCCTGGGCCAGATAGGCGTTGACCGCCGTGGCCCCGACACCGACCAGCACGGCGAAATAGTGCGTATCCAGGCACTCGGCCGAACGGACGATGATCGAGACGTAGCTGCGCAGACCCTTGGCGACCAGGTGGGCGTGAACGCCGCCGGTGGCCAGGATCATCGGCAGGGCGACGCGGTCCTCGGCGCTATGCTCATCGGTCAGGATGATGGCCCCGCAGCCGCGCAGCACGGCGTCCTCGGCCTCGGCGCGGATGCGGTCGAGATTGGCGCGCAAGGCGTCGCCGGCTCGAGCCTCGGGCGCGGGCAAGGGCATGGTGCAGTCGATGACCGCGACGTTCTTCTCGCCCAGCAGACCGTGAATGCGCTCGTACATGCCGGTGGTCAGCACCGGGCTTTCCAGCACATACACATCCGCCTGAGCGGCGTCCTGGGCCAGGATGTTGCCGAGGTTCTTGAAGCGAGTCTTCAGGCTCATCACGCCGGTCTCCCGCAGCGGGTCGATCGGCGGGTTGGTCACCTGGCTGAAGTTCTGGCGGAAATAGTGGCTCAGCGGACGGTACTTCTCCGATAGCACCGCCAGCGGCGTGTCGTCGCCCATAGAGCCGACGGCTTCCTTGCCCTCCTCGACCATCGGCGCGAGGATCATTTCCAGATCTTCGAGGCTGTAGCCGGCGGCGGCCTGGCGGCGCGTCAGCTCCTCGCGGCCGTACTTGCGCGGCTCGGGACCGGGGCCGATCTGCTTTTCCAGATCGACCATGTTGCCCAGCCACTCGGTGTAGGGGTGGCGACCGGCCAGCTCGTCGATGATGGCCTCTTCGTCGTAGAGACGGCCCTCGGCGAGGTCGATGGCCAGCATCCGCCCCGGCGAAATGGCCAGCTTGCGGGTGATGCGGCTTTCCTCGACGCCGCACATGCCCGCTTCCGAGCCCATGATCACAAGGCCGTCGTCGGTATAGGCCACGCGCAGCGGCCGCAGCCCCGAGCGGTCCTTGCCGGCCACGACCCAGCGGCCGTCGGTGGCGCACAGGGCGGCCGGACCGTCCCACGGCTCCATCACGGCGTTGCAGTAGGAATAGAGCGCCTTGTGGGCGTCCTTCATCTTCGGATTGGCGGCCTCGGGGACCAGCAGGGCCTTGGCCATCGGCGCGTCGCGGCCGGCGCGGACCAGAACCTCGAAGGTGTTGTCCAGGTTGGCGCTGTCCGAGCCGCCGGGCTGGATCACCGGCTTCACGTCATCCCCGAACTCGCCGAAGGCCTGGGCGGCCATCTTGATCTCGTGGGACTTCATCCAGTTGATGTTGCCCTTGATCGTATTGATCTCGCCGTTGTGGGCCAGCATCCGGAACGGCTGGGCCAGTCGCCACTGCGGGAAGGTGTTGGTCGAGTAGCGCTGGTGGAAGATCGCCACGGCGGCGGCGAAGCGCTCGTCCTTCAGGTCGGGATAGAACTCGTCGATATGCTCGGCGAGGAACATGCCCTTGTAGATCAGCGACTTGGCCGAGAACGAGCAGATGTAGAAATCGCTGATGTTCTGGCCGTGAACGCGCTTTTCGATGCGCTTGCGGCACAGGAAGAGCGCGCGCTCCAGGGCCTCGCCCTCCAGACCGGCCGGCGGAGCCAGCATGATCTGTTCGATTTCCGGACGGGTGGCGTTGGCCTTCTCGCCGATCACCGACGTGTCCACCGGCACCTGGCGCCAGCCATAGATGTAGAAGCCGAACCGCAACGCCTCGGCTTCCACGATCGTGCGGCACGCCTCCTGGGCGCCCAGGTCCGTGCGCGGCAGGAAGACCTGGCCGACGGCGATGGGGCCGGGACGAAGCGCGTGGCCGGTGCGGCGCACCTGGTCGACGAAAAAGTCCTGCGGGACGCTGACCAGCACGCCGGCGCCGTCGCCGGTCTTGCCGTCGGCGTCCACCGCGCCCCGATGCCAGAGCGCCTTCAGGGCCTTGATCGCCAGCTCTACGACCTCGCGGCGCGGCTGGCCGTCGATGGCGCAGACCAGGCCGACCCCGCAGGCGTCGCGCTCGGTGGTCGGGTCATAGGCGTGGCCGTCGATCAGGGCCTGGCGGTTCTTCAGATAGAGGTCCATCTCGCTCATGGGTCTTCGGTCCTCTTTCCTATTCCGCCGCGATCAGCGCGGGCGCGCCGATCTTGGCGCGCAAATAACGGTCGATGGCGTCGGCGGCGTCGCGGCCGTCCTTGATCGCCCAGACGACCAGGGACGCGCCGCGCACGATGTCGCCGGCGGCGAACACGCCGTCGAGATTGGTCATCTGGTCGCGGACATCGGCCTTGACCGTGCCCCAGCGGGTGACTTTCAGGTCCGGCGCCGACCAGGCCTCCGGCAGGTTCTCGGGCTCGAAGCCCAAGGCCTTGACGACCAGCTGGGCCGGGCGATCGAAGTCGCCGCCGGGAATCTCCTCGGGGCTCTGGCGGCCCGAGGCGTCCGGCGCGCCCAGGCGCATCCGGATCGCGCGGACGCCCGAGACCGCCTCTGCCTCGCCCGAAAGAGCGCGCGGCGCGGCCAGCCATTCGAAGGTGACGCCCTCTTCCTCGGCGTTGGCGACCTCGCGCATCGAGCCGGGCATGTTGGCCTTGTCGCGGCGATAGAGGCAGGTGACCGACTTGGCGCCCTGGCGGATGGCCGTGCGCACGCAGTCCATGGCGGTGTCGCCGCCGCCGACCACGACGACGTCCTTGCCCTCGGCGTTCAGTTCGCCCGATTCGAAGGCCGGCACGGCGTCGCCCAGGTTCAGGCGGTTGGAGGCGATCAGATAGTCCAGCGCCGGCACGACGCCCTTGCTGCCGCCGCCCGGCACGGTCAGGTCGCGCGCCGCGTAGACGCCGACCGCGATCAGCACCGCGTCATGCCGGGCCCGCAGGTCTTCCAGCGTCGCGTCCTTGCCGACCTCGAAGCCCAGCTTGAACACGACGCCCCCATCGGCCAGGCGCCGGGTGCGGCGCTCGACGACGTCCTTCTCCAGCTTGAAGCCGGGAATGCCGTAGATCAGCAGGCCGCCGGCGCGGTCGTGGCGGTCATAGACGGTGACGTCATAGCCGGCCTCGCGCAGCTTCTCGGCGGCGGCCAAGCCGGCGGGTCCCGCGCCGACGATGCCGACCGACTGGCCGCGCGCCGCGCCGGCGACCAGCGGCTTCACCCAGCCGTTCTCCCAGGCCTTGTCGGTGAGGTAGCGTTCGACCGAACCGATCGTCACCGTGCCGTGACCAGACTGCTCTATGACGCAGTTGCCCTCGCAAAGGCGGTCCTGGGGGCAGATCCTGCCGCAGACCTCCGGCATCGAATTGGTCGCCTGAGACAGGGCGTAGGCTTCTTCCAGGCGGCCCTCGGCCGTCATCCGCAGCCAGTCGGGGATGTTGTTGTGCAGCGGGCAGTGGGTCTGGCAGAACGGCACGCCGCACTGCGAGCAGCGCGAAGCCTGCTCGGTCGCCTTGGCGTCGATGAAGTCGGCGTAGATCTCGTGGAAGTCGCCCGCGCGCTGGTCCGCCGCGCGCTTCTCGGGCGTCTTGCGGGCCACCGTCGTGAATTTCAGCATCCGCTCGGCCATGCGACGTTCCTCGGCGCTCCCAAAGGAGAAAAATTGCTCAGGCAGGGCTCATACGGACTCTTCGGGGCAAGAAGAATGCGTTGGTCAAATTTATAGACTTATATATAGCGTCGCCCGGCCTGTTCATTGAGAGCGAGTCGCAAGACAAGGTCAAAATGGTCAACTTTGTGGATTTACGACCTGTTTACCGTGTCAGGCGCACGCCAGCACGGGGTATGGAGCCGAGAAAATGCCGGATTGGTTGAACGCCATCATTCTGGGTCTGGTCGAAGGGCTGACGGAGTTCATTCCCGTCTCCTCCACCGGCCACCTGCTGCTGACCAAGGAACTGATGGGCCTGAAGGATCCGTCCTGGGACACCTTCATCGTGCTGATCCAGCTGGGCGCGATCCTGGCGGTCGTGGCGCTGTATTTTCACCGCCTCTGGAACGTGCTGATCGGCTTGCCCACCCGGCCCGAAGCGCGCCGCTTCGCGCTCAGCGTGCTCATCGCGGTGATTCCGGCCTTCATCGCGGGGCTTTTGCTGCACGACATCATCAAGTCGTTCCTGTTCGAAAGCCCGCTGATCATCTGCTGGTCGCTGCTGGTCGGGGGGATCATCCTGCTGGTCGTCGACAAGACGGCCCCGCCGGCCGTCGATCACGACGCCATGGCCCTGCCGTTGCACAAGGTGCTGATCGTCGGCCTGTTCCAATGCCTGTCGCTGGTGCCCGGCGTCTCGCGTTCGGGCTCGACCATCGTCGGCTCGATGCTGTTCGGCATCGAGCGCCGCGCCGCCGCCGAGTTCAGCTTCTTCATGGCCATCCCGATCATGGTCGGGGCCTTCGCCCTGGATGTCTACAAGAACCGCCACGCCTTCGACGCGGGCCATATCAGCCTGGTGGCGATCGGCTTCGTCGTCTCGTTCCTGTCGGGTCTGGTGGTCGTCAAGTACATGCTGGACTTCGTCAGCAAGCGCGGCTTCGGTCCGTTCGCCTGGTGGCGGATCGCTGTCGGCGTCGCCGGCCTGGCCCTGATGTACACCCACCACTGGCCGGTTTAGAGCAGCGGATACTCCCTTTCCAGCCGGTAGACGGAGCCCGCGCTCGTCTGCCAGCTGGAATAGAGACCGAACCGGTCGACATGGAAGGTGGGCGACCGCAGCAGGTTATGGGTCTGGATCCAGGCCCCCACCTCGGGGACGGCCGGCTTCTTCAGATAGGCCAAGGTCACGTGGGGCGTGTAGACCCGAGTTTCTGGCTTGAGACCCGCCGCGCGCGCCGCGCTCTCGTGGGCCTTCTGTAGCCGGCGCAGCGGCGCGCTGTCCTCCACCCCCGCCCAGACGGCGTGAATGTCGGCGCCCTCGCCGAAATGCCCGACCCTCGCCAATTCCAGATCGAAGGCCGGGGCCGAAATCTGCGCCAACGCCTCGTCCAAGTCGTCGGCCGCGGGCTCCTGAACATCACCGACGAACCGCAGGGTGATGTGGAACGCCTCCAACGGCCGCCAGCGCGCGCCCTCGATCCCGTGCTGACGCGGCAGCAGGCCCTGGCCGATCTCCGGCGGAATGGCGATGGCGGTGAAAAGGCGGATCATGCCGACTTGAACGCCTACGGGCAGGGATTGGGGTGGCGGGCGTGGATCGCGTTGACGGCCGTCTCCAGCTCGTCGGTCCAGTTGAGGTCGAAGGCGTCGATGTCGGTCTTCAACTGAGCCATCGAGGTGGCGCCGATGATCGTGGCCGTCACGAACGGGCGCGCGTCGCAGAACTTCAGGGCCAGCTGGGCCGGGTCGAGGCCGTTCGCCTTGGCCAGATCGACATAGGCGCGGAAGGCTTCCAGCGCGCCGGGCCCCTCGTAGCGCTGCATCCGGTTGTAAAGCGCCTTGCGCGAGCCCTCGGGGGCGGCGCCGTCCAGGTACTTTCCGGTCAGCTGCCCCTGGGCCAGCGGCGAATAGGCCAGCAGACCCACCTGCTCGCGCATGGCGATCTCGGCCAGCCCGTATTCGAAGGTGCGATTGGCCAGGTGATAGGCGTTCTGGATCGAGGCGATCCGCGGCAGACCCCGGGTTTCGCTCTCGGACAGGAAGCGCATCACGCCCCACGGGAACTCGTTCGAAACGCCGACATGGCGGATGGAGCCCTTCTTCACGTGGGCGTCCAGCGCCTCGAGGATATCGCCGAAGCGCTCGTAATCCTGCTCGTAGTCCTTGAAGACTTGGCCGCCGAACACCCGCACCGGCCGGTCGGGCCAGTGCAGTTGATAGAGGTCCAGATAGTCGGTCTTCAGTCGCTTCAGCGAACCCTCGACGGCCTCGTCGATCTGGGCGCGGGTCTGGCGGGTCGTCGCCCCATCCTTGCGCATCCAGGTCAGGCCGCCGAAAGCCGAGCCGCGCCCGGCGACCTTGGAGGCCAACACGATCTCATGCCGCTTGCCGGTCTTTTCCAGCCACGTGCCGATATAGGACTCCGTCCGTCCCTGGGTCTCCGGATTGGGCGGGCTGGAATACATTTCCGCCGTGTCCCAGAACGTCACCCCGCGCGACAGCGCGTAGTCCATCTGCTCGTGGGCCTCGGCCTCGCTGTTCTGCGATCCCCAGGTCATGGTCCCCAGGCAGCAACGCGACACGGACACGTCCGTGCGACCCAGCTTGGCGTATTCCATCGACGTCCCCTCGTGCTCTTTGGCAAGCTTTGTAAGGGCGGCGGATGGCTCCCCGCAAGCCGGGGCGAACAGGCGTTCGTTTTGACGAATGCATACCATGAACACTTTTTCGCCAGGGATTGCGCGCACGCTCGCGACAACCGATATTCAGGACGCGTCCATGGTGGACGCCTAGCTCAAGGGCTTATTCGATGAACGACTTCAACCGCGGCTATGCGCGCTCGATCCCGGCGGATCGCGCCGACATGTCGGTTGACGCCGGCCTGCGCAAATTCATGCTCGGCGTCTACAACAAGGTGGCGCTGGGTCTCGTCCTGTCCGGGGCCTTGGCCTACGTGACCTCGTCGGTCCCGGCCGTGCGCGACCTGATGTTTATCACTCAGGGCGGCGTTCTGGTCGGCCTGACCCCGCTGTACATGGTCGTGGCCTTCGCCCCCATCGTGCTGCTGCTGATCGCCGGTTTCGCGCTGCGGAACCCGACGCCTCAGACGGCGGGCGCGCTCTATTGGACGATCGTCACCCTGATCGGCGCTTCGCTGGGCACGGTCTTCCTGCGCTACACGGGCGAGTCGGTCGCTTCGACCTTCTTCGTGACGGCGGCGGCGTTCGGCGGCCTCAGCCTGGTGGGCTACACGACCAAGAAGGACCTGACCGGCTTCGGCAGCTTCCTGATCATGGGCGTGTGGGGCCTGCTGATCGCTTCGATCGTCAACATGTTCCTGCACAGCGGGACGCTGATGTTCATGGTCAACATCCTGGGCGTGCTGATCTTCGCGGGCCTGATCGCCTACGACACCCAGCGCCTGAAGATGACTTACTACGCCATCGGCGGCGACACCGTCGCCCAGGGCGTGGCCACCAACTTCGGCGCGCTGCAGCTGTACATCAACTTCATCAACCTCTTCCAATTCCTGCTCAGCATCATGGGCAATCGCCGCTAGAGCCCGTTCCGATCTGATTGATCCCATCAGATCGGATAAAAAGGTCTCTAAATCAAAAGTTTAGAGCCGGTCGAGGTTCCCGACGATGGAGCTCCGGTGGGAAACCACCGGGGCTTTTTCTTCGCCGACGTCTCGACGCGGCGGAGGCGCGAGCCCAGATTGGAGCCCTGGGGACTGACGAGGACATGATGCTGATCGAGACCCTGGCCCTGCTCGCCGCCGCCGCGCCCGCCGTCGAGGCGCCGCCCGCCCTTCCGATGCTGTCCCTGCGCCCTGAGCTATCGAAGCCGATCTCACCGGTTCCGCTGCGCTACGCCCAAGCCCCCGCGCCCCTGCCGCGCGGCGTGGCCCGCACGGCCATCGAACGGAGCGCCGGCGGCGTCTCGGGCGGCGTCGGCGTTCTTTGCGGCATTCAGCCCAGCGCCGACGACAGCGGTCTGGGCAAGGCGCGGGGCTATAACACCGAGGGCCGTTTCGTCGGGGCCAAGCTGGGGTTCTCGTTCTAGAGCGCGTCAAGTTCAGCTTGAGCGTTTAGTCGACGACCGAGAACTTGCCCTTCTCGAACACCCTCAGCACCTGAGTCAGCTCGTGGCCGCGCTTTAGGATCTGGCCGCCCTGGCCGATCACCGCCCAGGCGCCCTGCTTTCGCGCCAAGGCCGGACGCTTCTCGACACGATAGAGCGGCGCCTCCGCCGCGTGCCGGAAGATGGAAAACACAGCGCTGTCCGAAAGTCCGGCGATGCCGTAGTCGCGCCATTCCCCGGCCGCGACCATTCGGCCGTAGAGCCGCATCAGCTGGTCCAGCTCGCGACGCTCGAAAAAGACGACGCCCCCGACCGGAGGCGTGGGCTGGGTGTCCAGGGCCATGCGTCGAATCTAGTCCCAAATCGGACGATTGGAACAGCGCGCACCGAGATTGGGGCCAGGATGCGCCGATCCGTGTCCCCGCGGTCACGGGGACCAGAAATGACACGCGCCGGCAATGGTCGCCCCGAAACGACCTTATTTCGGTCCTTCGCCCGCCTGTTTAGGGGTCGATAACACCAATGTCGGCTGATCGGACACCCTGTGGTCCAGGATCCTGAACAGCCCCCCCAGCCCCCCAGATCGCGGGCCGGTCAGCCGACAAACTCCATATCCCCTCCCCTAAGAGGCCCGCGCGGATTTCCCCCCACCGCGCGGGCTTTTTCGTTGGCGCGAAGAATGGGAAGCAACGGCCAAGCCGCCGTATCTTGGCCACGACCCGCCCCGAAACGACCTCGGTTTGGTCGATCCCTCGCCCGGTTGAGGGTCGATAACAACAGTGTCGACGAAGACGGACCGGGCTCCTGTCCAGCCCCCCCAGCCCGCCCGGTCACGGACGTCATCGTCGACATGCGAAAGGAACCCGCACGGCCTCCCCCCTCCCGCCGTGCGGGTTTTTGCATGTCTGGAGCATCGCGCGGCTCGCTCTGGCGAGGCGCTGGCTTGAAAGCCTAATGCTCGACGGGCGGCGCCAGGACGCCCAGGATCCGGCCGCCCTTGGCGCCCTGCAACAGGATGACGGTCGAGAGGTCGGCGTCCGAAGCCGCCGGCAGCCGATAGAGCTTGGGCTTGCCCGCCCAGGGCCCCAGCCTGACCAGTTCACGCACCACGTTGCGGTGGACCAGGGTCTGACCCTTATTGTCGCCGCGCTTGACGGCGATGTCCTGCTCGCGCGGATCGTATCGCACCAGCCAGACCTCGGCCCCGCCGCGCGGAACCGCGCCCGCGCCCACCGCGACGCGGTTGACGCCCAGCCGCTGCATGTCCGGCGCCTTGAGCGGCGTCTTGGCGGTGGACTTGATCAGATCCTCGACGGCCTCGGCCTTAGTCCCCGAAGCCTGGACGCGGCCGCCCACCACCATTTGGGGAGTCGGCACGTCGCGCAGGGCGAACTTCTTGGCGTAGGCGCGTTGGCGTTCGGCGAAGATCGGCTTGGCGAAGGTGTCCTTCCAGCCGAGATAGTCCCAGTAGTCCACCGAATAGGTCAGGGCCAGCACGCCGTCGCGCTGGGCCAAATCCGCCGCCAGCTGATTGGCCTTGCCGCAGGACGAGCAGCCCTGGGCCGTGAACAGCTCGACCACCACAGGCGCCCTGGCGTGGGCCGGAACGACCTTCGCGGCCGCGCCCTTGGACGCCGTTCCCTTCGCGGGTTGGGCCCAGGCGGCGGGAACCGTGACGCCGGACAGGGCCAGGCAAAGCAGGGAGAGGACGGCCTTACGCATTGCGGGTCACTTAAGCCAAGAACGCTCCAGATAGCCGTTCACGAGGCCGTGAAGGGCGATGGTCCGCGGGAGAAAACGGCGCGACATCGTTGTCAGCCGCTTTCGGAATGAAAACGGCCGGCTCCGCGAAGAAGCCGGCCGCCTTTGTTTGGCGTCTGACGCCCGCGCTTAGTCGGCCTTGGCCAAGTTGCGCAGCACGTAGTTCA
This sequence comes from Caulobacter sp. SSI4214, assembly GCF_012184455.1. Classification (NCBI taxonomy): domain Bacteria; kingdom Pseudomonadati; phylum Pseudomonadota; class Alphaproteobacteria; order Caulobacterales; family Caulobacteraceae; genus Caulobacter; species Caulobacter sp. SSI4214. The sequence goes on from NZ_SZWJ01000011.1 coordinate 40,685, forward strand.
GGACGCCGCCGTTCTTGAAGTATTCCAGCTCGGTCGGCGTATCGATGCGGCAACGCACCGGGAAGCGGGCGATGCGGCCGTCCGTCGGGCGATAGAGCTCGACGATCAGCTGCTTGCGCGGCGCCAGGTCGGTGAGGCCGCGGATCGAGACGATCTCCTCGCCGGTCAGCTCCAGCTTCTGCCAGCCGTCCTGCACGAATTGCAGCGGCAGCACGCCCATGCCGACCAAGTTCGAACGGTGGATGCGCTCGAAGCTTTCGCAGATCACCGCGCGGACGCCCAAGAGCTTGGTGCCCTTGGCGGCCCAGTCACGCGAGCTGCCGGTGCCGTATTCCTTGCCGCCGAAGACGACCGCCGGACGGCCTTCTTCCTGGTACTTCATCGCCGCGTCGTAGATCGGCATCACTTCGCCGGTCGGGAAGTGCTTGGTCACGCCGCCTTCGATGTCCGGCGTGATCTTGTTGCGAATCCGGATGTTGGCGAACGTGCCGCGCATCATCACCTGGTGGTTGCCGCGACGAGCGCCGTAGCCGTTGAAGTCCACCGGCTGGACGCCGTGGTCGATCAGGAACTTGCCGGCCGGGCTGGAGGTCTTGATCGAGCCGGCCGGGCTGATGTGGTCGGTGGTGATCGAGTCGCCGAACACGGCCAGGATCCGAGCCTCCACGATGTCGGTCACCGGGGCCGGCGTCATCGACATGTTCGGGAAGTAAGGCGGGTTCTGAACGTAGGTGGAATCGGCTTCCCAGGCGTAGGTCTGGCCGCCGGTCACCTTGATGCCCTGCCAGTTCTTGTCGCCCTTGAAGACATCGCCGTAGCGGCTGGCGAACATCTTCTCGTTGATCGCCTTGCGCTGCAGGGCGGCGATGTCCTCGTTCGAGGGCCAGATGTCCTTCAGGTAGACGTCGTTGCCCTTCTTGTCCTGGCCGATCGGCTGGGTGGCCAGGTCGATCTTCAGGCTGCCGGCCAGGGCGTAGGCCACCACCAGCGGCGGCGAGGCCAGATAGTTGGCGCGGACGTCCGGGTTCACGCGGCCTTCGAAGTTGCGGTTGCCCGACAGCACCGAGCAGGCGACCAGATCGTTGTCGTTGATCGTCTTGCTGATGGCTTCCGGCAGCGGGCCGGAGTTGCCGATGCAGGTGGTGCAGCCGTAGCCGACCAGATTGAAGCCCAGGGCGTCGAGGTGCTTGGTCAGACCGGCCTTGGCCAGGTAGTCGGTAACCACCTGCGAGCCGGGGGCCAGCGAGGTCTTCACCCACGGCTTGGTCTTCAGGCCCTTGGCGACCGCGTTCTTGGCCAGCAGGCCGGCGGCGATCAAGACCGACGGGTTCGAGGTGTTGGTGCACGAGGTGATGGCCGCGATGACCACGTCGCCGTGACCGACGTCGAAGTTTTCACCCTCGACGGGGGCGCGCAGCTCGGGGTGCTCGGCCTTGCCGAATTCACCCGTCAGCGATTCGGCGAACTTGGCGGCGGCTTCGGCCAGCAGAACGCGGTCCTGAGGACGCTTGGGACCGGCCAGCGACGGCTGAACGGTCGACAGGTCGAGCTCCAGGGTGTCCGTGAAGGTCGGCTCGGCGACGCCGGGCTCCCACCACAGGCCCTGTTCCTTGGCGTAGGCCTCGACCAGCGCGACGCGCTCGGCCGTGCGGCCGGTGCCCTTCAGGAAGGCCACGGTGGCGGCCGAGATCGGGAAGAAGCCGCAGGTGGCGCCGTATTCCGGCGCCATGTTGGCGATGGTCGCCTGGTCTTCCAGGGTCAGGTTGGCCAGGGCGTCGCCGTAGAATTCGACGAACTTGCCGACCACGCCCTTCTTGCGCAGCATCTGGGTGACGGTCAGCACCAGGTCGGTGGCCGTCGCGCCTTCCGGCAGGGCGCCGGTCAGCTTGAAGCCGATGACCTCCGGGATCAGCATCGGGATCGGCTGGCCCAGCATCGCGGCCTCGGCCTCGATGCCGCCCACGCCCCAGCCCAGGACCGACAGGCCATTGACCATGGTGGTGTGGCTGTCGGTGCCGACGACGGTGTCGGGATAGGCGACTTCGGCGCCGTCGACCTCGTTGGTCCAGACCGTCTGAGCGAGATACTCCAGGTTCACCTGGTGGCAGATGCCGGTGCCGGGCGGCACGACGCGGAAGTTGTTGAACGCCGACGAACCCCAGCGCAGGAAGCGATAGCGCTCGATGTTGCGCTCGTACTCGCGCTTGACGTTGTCGTCATAGGCCTTGGGATTACCGAAGTTGTCGACCATCACCGAGTGGTCGATGACGAGGTCGACCGGGTTCAGCGGGTTGATCTTGGCCGGGTTGGCGCCCAGGGCGACCATGGCGTCGCGCATGGCGGCCAGGTCGACGACGGCGGGAACGCCGGTGAAATCCTGCATCAGCACCCGCGCCGGGCGGAAGCTGATTTCGTGCTCGACGCTGCCCTTGTTCTGCAGCCAGGCCGCCACGGCCTTGAGGTCGTCCTCGTTAACCGAGACGCCGTCCTCGTTGCGCAGCAGGTTCTCCAGAAGCACCTTCATCGAGACCGGCAACGACGAAGTTCCGGCCAGACCGGCTTCCTCGGCGGCGCGAAGGCTGTAATAGACGTACGACTTGCCGCCGACCGAAAGCTCGCGGCGGGCTTTGAGGCTGTCCACAGACGCCATTATGGGGATTCCTTCTCTGTCCACGGTCGCCCGAAAACCACTCCCGGGATCACGCGCTGATCGAAGGGGACACACAGGTTCCGCCTCCGCGCCGCGTACCACCCAAAACGACTGGAGGGGGACGACCGCGCGCTTCTTAGCGCCGCTGGAAAGCAACGTCCATGTCGCGCGCGGGGTCTTGGCGTGTTGAGAGCTGTTCTCATTCAGGAACTGGCCATTTCGCGCGGCGAGCGGCGGCTGTTCTCGGGCCTGAATCTGACCTTGCGGGCGGGCGAGGCGGCGGTCCTGGTCGGACGCAACGGCGCCGGCAAGACCAGCCTGCTGCGCGCGGTCGCCGGCCTGCTGCGCCCGGCCGAGGGCTCGATCGCCTTCGAGACCGCCGAGGGGCCGATCGAGGCCGACACGGCGCGCGCCGAGCAGTTGCACATGCTGGGCCACCAGGACGGTCTGAAGTCCAGCCGCACGGCCTGGGAGGAACTGCGCTTCCAGACCCTATGGACCGGCGGGACCGAGGAGTCCGCCCGCGCGGCCGCCCAGCGCTTCGATCTGCCGCGCCTGCTGGACCTGGAGGTCCGCCGGCTGTCGGCCGGGCAGCGGCGGCGCCTCGCCCTGGCGCGACTGGCCGCCAGCCCCCGATCGCTGTGGTTGCTGGACGAGCCCATGGCCCCGCTGGACGCAGCTCAGCGCAAGGCGTTCGGCGCGGTGATGGCCGAGCATCTGGCCGCTGGCGGGATGATCCTGGCCTCGGTGCACGATCCCTTGCCGATCCCCGCAAGTTCCGTGGAGATCGGCCAATGAAGGCGTTCGGCGTTCTTCTCCGGCGCGAACTGGCCCTGGCCTGGGGCCGGGGCGGCGGCCCGCTGCTGGCCCTGACTTTCTACGCCTGCGTCGTCGTGCTGCTGCCGATGGCGTCCGGCCGCGCGCCCGAGCGCCTGGCCGCCATCGCGCCGGGCATCGCCTGGCTGGCCCTGGCCTTGGCCGCTCTTCTGTCGCTCGAGCGCCTGTTCGAGCGCGATTACGAGGACGGAACCTTGGACCTGCTGGCCCTGGGTCCAGCGCCGCTCGAGGCCGTCGCGGTGGCCAAGTGCCTGGCGCAATGGCTGGCGAGCGGCGCGCCCTTGGCCCTGGCGGCGCCCATCGCGGCCATGATGCTGGGCGCCGAGCCGAAGGTCATGCCGCTGCTGGTGCTATGCGCCCTGGCCGGCGGTCTCGCCTTCGCCTTCCTCGGCGGGCTGGGCGCGGCTCTGGCCCTGGGCAGCAAACGCGGCGGCCTGCTGGTGGCGGTGATCGTCCTGCCGTTGTTCGCCCCGCCAGTGATCTTCGGCGCCGGGGCGCTGGACGGCTACGGCGCCGGCCTGCCGTGGACCGGCGGCCTGCTGCTGCTGCTGGCCTATTGCGTCGGCGCGGTGGCGTTGTCGCCGCTGGCCATGGCGGCGGCCTGTCGCAACGCGTTGGATTAGGGTCCGGCGAGCTCTACGGCGTCGGGGCGACGGTCGCCTGGAGCTCGCCCGGCGCGGCGTGCTTCTCGCCCAGCACGACCGCCAGGCTGCCGCCGATGATCAGACAGCCGCCGGCCAGCAAGAACGGCGTCAGACGATCGCCGAACAGCAGCACGCCGCAGGCCGCGCCGATCAACGGCTCGATGTTGATGAACACTCCGGCGCTGGCCGCGCCGACCCGCGCCGCGCCGAACTGCCAGGCCGCCGTGGCCAGCAAGGTGGCCAGCACGCCCTGGGCCAGGATTCCGGCCCAGACCGGCGCGCTGAGGTTCAACTTCGGCGGGCCGTGCATCAGGAAGGCGATCGGCAGGACGGCGGCGGCGGCCACGATGATCGACACCGCCGGAATGGCCATGGCGTTCGGCGCCTTGGGCGCCTTTCGCAGAACCAACAGCCAAGCCAGGAACAGGAAGAGGGCGCCGATCGACAGGGCCACGCCCAGCGGGCTGCTGGCGCCGTCCGGCTTGCCGGCGATCAGGGCGGCGCCCAAGGTGGCCGCGGCAACCCCGGCCCAGGAAGCCGGCGTGACCTTCTCGCCCAACACCTTGGCGCTGACGGCGATCAAGGCCGGCATCGCCCCGACCAGCAGGGCAGCGACCGTGACGCTGACATGGGCCAGCCCCTCGAACTGGACCATGAAGGCGACGCCGTAGAGCACCCCGGACAGCAGCACGACCGGAGACTTGAACAGGGCGCGGACCTCTGGCGAGCGCAGGGCGAACGGCGCGGCGGCGAGCGCGGCGACGATGAACCGCAACAGCACCATGTGGGCCGCGTCGGTCTCGGTCAGGATCAGCTTGCCGGTGGGAAAGCCCAGCCCCCAGCAGACGCCCGCCACGGCCAGGGCGAGAAAGGCGATCGATTTCATTCAGGCCCCGCGCCGTTGAATCATTCGGCCGGGTCACCCCGCGGCGGACCGCGCGGCGTTTGGACCTTGGTCTGTCCCGGAACTGGAAGCTGACATAACGCCCGGCGCAGACGACGCAACCCCGCGCCTGTCTCGCCGCCAGAGCAAACCTGTAACATTGTTCATGAACGCGGACATTTTCGCGCCATATCGGCGTGGCCAAGCTCTTCCCCGCACCAACACGGAGCTCACGACCATGCGTAAAACGCTTTCCCGTCTGGCGCTCGCGGGCGCCGCCGTCACTGTCCTGGCCGGCGGCGTCGCCCTGGCCCAGGTTCCCGCCCCTCCGGCGCCGCCCGTCCCGCCGCCGCCCCTGCCCCCGATGGAGGCCATGATGGCCGGGGGCCCCGGCATGGGCCTCATGCACCATCACGCCCCCGATCCCGAAAAGCGCGCTCAGCGCCTGCGCGATGTTCTGCAGCTGCGCGCCGACCAGGACGGCGCGCTCAAGGCCTATGTCGACGCGACCACGCCGAAGTTCGAGCACGTCCGCAAGGAGGACGGCCCCGATGCCGGCGGCAAGATCGAGCCAGCCGATCGCAAGCCGCCGACCACGCTGGATCGCCTGGACCGCATGAGCAAGATGGCCGAGGCCATGGAGAAGCGCATCGCCGCCACGCGCGCCTTCTACAACGCCCTCTCGCCGAGCCAGCAAAAGGCTTTCGACGCGCTCGATCTGGAAGGCGGGATGGGCGACCACGTCATCATCCGTCGTTTCGAGACCCGCGGCGCGCCCTTGTTCCACGGCGGCGACAAGGCCCCTCCGCAACGCAAGGTCGGCTGACCTCGACCGAGCGGGATGGAGCGGCGCGCCTGCACGCGCCGCTCCTTCTTCGCCTCCGTAGCCATACGGCCATTGCCGCCGCCGTTTCACCGCTCTAATCAGCGGTCATGGACGCGCGTCACACGTTCGATTTCCTGATCAATCCCGAGCGGTTCATGGCCTTCTCGCGATGGGCCGCGCCGCTGCTGGGCGCCTTGGCCAGCATCGCCGGCGTCGTGGGCCTGGCCCTGACCTTCCTCGTGCCCGAGGATTACCAGCAGGGCGACACCGTGCGGATGATGTTCATCCACATTCCGGCCGCCTCCATCTCGCTGTTCATCTATCTTTGCCTGGGCGTGGCCAGCTTCCTCGCCCTGGTCTTCCGCCAGGCCCTGGCCGATCTCGCCGCCCAGGCCTGCGCCCCCATCGGCGCGGTCTATACCGCCCTGGCTCTTATCACCGGCTCGCTGTGGGGCAAGCCGATGTGGGGAACCTGGTGGGTGTGGGACGCGCGCCTGACCTCGGTGCTGGTGCTGCTGCTGTTCTATCTTGGCTACATGGCCCTGCGCGGCGCGCTCGAGGACGAGCAGAAGGCCGGACGCGCCTCCGCCATCCTGGCCCTGGTTGGTCTGATCAACCTGCCGATCGTCAAGTTCTCGGTCGAGTGGTGGAACACCCTGCACCAGGGCTCCTCGACCTTCATGGCCAAGCAGGGCAATGGCCTGCCGGCGGTCTATGCCTGGCCAGCGCTCTTGATGGGCCTCGCCTATCTGGGCGCGTTCGGCGCGCTTTGGCTGGTGCGCATCCGGGCTCTCGTCTGGCGGCGCAAGGCTCGGGGTCTGGCCCTGAAACTGGCGGAGCGCCCGCGATGAGCTTCGATTTCGACGCCGGCAAGTACGCGATCTATCTCTGGCCGGCCTTCGCCATCTCGGCTGTCGGCTTCGCCTGGCTGATCCTCGACAGCCTGGCCTTCTCCCGGCGTTGGCGGAAGGAAGCCGAGCGCCGCCAGGCCGAACTGGACGCGCAAGTCCCATGAAGCGCTGGCTGGCCTTCGCTCCGCTGCTGATCCTGATCGCCCTCGCGATCCTGTTCGCCGGCTATGCGCTGCGGCGCGATCCGCATGTCCAGCCGCACGCCCTGGTCGGCAAGCCGATGCCGGCCCTGTCGCTGCCCGAGTTGGCGACCGGGACGGCGACCCCGATCCGCGCGCCCTCGGACGGGCCGATCCTGGTCAATTTCTTCGCCTCCTGGTGCGCCCCGTGCGAGGTCGAGCATCCTCAGCTGATGGCGCTGAAGGCCCAGGGCGTGAAGATCGTCGGCATCGCCTACAAGGACGCCCCGGCCAACACCCAGGCCTTCATCGGCCGCCTGGGCGACCCCTTCGCGGCGCGCCTCGTCGACCGCGACGGCCGCGCGGGGCTGGAGTTCGGCGTCACCGGCGTTCCCGAGACCTATCTGGTCGGCTCGGACGGCGTGATCATAGCCAAGCATACAGGCCCGCTGACGCCCGACGCGGCCGAGGACCTGCTGAGGAAGGCGCGCTGACGCCACCTTGAGCCAGTCCGCTTCAAATGGAATCATTCGAAGCGGATAAACAGGCTCTAAATTCAAGTATTTAGAACGCGCTTGAGCGGCTTAGCCGCTCACACCTAAACCTAACGCGCTCTAGCGAACGCAGGTGTGGGGCGACACAGCTTCGCGCTTCATGCCGGGGATCATGGCCAAGGCCTCGTCCTTCGAAGCGGCGTGCGGGGACCCTCGCCCCACCACAACCTGATAGTCGCATGGGCCATACTGATGCGACACGCCGTTAAGCGTCCGGCTCTCGACCACCATCCGATCCGCCGAGGACCACACCGACGTCACGTCCGTCAGCAGCGTCTGGCGGTCCGGCGACCGCAGCCAAGTCTCGCCCTTGTCCGCCACCAGCATCTGGTAGCCGTTGGGCAGGCTCCGCTTGGCCGGGAACATCGAGGCCACGATCGAGGCGATGAACAGGCCGACGATAACCAGCACGGCCAGGAAGACGATCTTTTGCCTGCTCACGGGAACTCCAAACAAAGGGTGCGCTCACCGGTCGCGGAGCTATCGCGTTAACGCGGCGTTGACCATACTCGCCGACCCTTCGTTAACCATGTTAGACGTCAAGTCATGAGCAACGTCCGTCCCGCCGGTTGGCCGTCCGTCCCGTCCAAGCCCGCGACCGCGCCCGCCAGCGGCGCCGGCGCTCAGACGCGCGCGGCCTTCTTTCAGGCGGCGCTGGGCGACGCGACCTCGGCCCGGCCGGCCGCCGCGCCCTCGACGGTGCAGATGCAGACCATGGCCCAGCCCCAGCAGCGACAGGCGCCGCCGAAGCCCTTCGTCCAGCCGGACGCGCAGCCGCAGAAGATCCTGCGGCCGGGATCCTTGCTGAATATCCTGGTTTAAGCCCTTCCCGCCCCCGCGAGCGGAAGACGACTAGAGCGTGACGCCGAAAGTGGGAACCGGTTTCGGCGCGCGTCATGCTCTAAGTATTTGATTTAGAGCCTCGTTATCGTGTCAAAACGATACCGTTTTGACGCGCGAGGCTCTAGGCGGCCTTCTTGGCGGCCTTGTCCTTCTTGGGCTTCTTGTCCTTCTTCGGCTTCTCGGCCTTCGGCGCCTTCAGCTTCTTGGGCTTGGGCTCCGGCTCGACCGGGTGCAGGTCGGAGCCGGCCATGTCGGACAGAAGGTCGAGGAAGCCCTCGCGCTTGCCCGGCTTCAGCAGGGCCAGGATGCGGGCGTCAGCCATCGCCACCATCGGACGGATGGCTTCGAGCGCTTCACGACCGGCCTCGGTCAGGCGCACGCTGTTGGCGCGAGCGTCCTCGCTGGAGCGCTGACGCTCCAGATGGCCCTTGGTGATCATCCGGGCGACCATGTCGGCCAGGGTCGAGCGGTCGATGCCGGTGGCGCGAACCAGGGCCGTCTGTGTGACCCCTTCGTTCTCGGCCACCGCGGCCAGCACGGCGAACTGGCGCTGGGTGACCCCCGCCTCACCGCACTCTTCGGCGTAGATGTCGAGCGCGAGCTGCAGGACCCGGTGCAGCAGGTGGCTGGGCGAGCGCTCCAGCGCGCCCCCGGTCGCCTTTTCACCCTTGGTCTTGGCCATGCCTCGCGCCCCCTGTTCGCACGGCCGTGCTCGGCCGACGGACGAATCCTAGCACCGATACACGTCGATTTGACGACAGACGGTCCGTGGACGGCCTAGAAACCCGCATCCGGCGGCTCGACCGCGGCCGTCTCGTCGGCCTTGGCCATGTGCTTCATGATGAAGGGCACCTGGGTGGCGACGAACACCAGGGCCAGCGGCAGCAGGCCCAGGCGGAACTTCACCCAGGTGTCGGTGTCCTGCGTATTCCGGACGATCTCGTTCAACGCCGCGACCACCGCGAAATAGATCCCGTAGCGGAGGGTCAGGGTCTTCCAGGCCGCCTCGTCCATGCGCAAGGCCTCGCCCATCACCAGCTTCAGCGGCTGGCGACCGGTCAGCACGCCGCCGAACAGGAAGGCGGCCAGGGCCAGGTTGATCACCGTCACCTTGATTTTCACGAACACGTCGGAGTGGAAGATCAGGCCCAGGGTCCCGAACACCAGGGCCATCGCCCCGAAGAACAGCGGCATCAGCGCCAGGCGGCGCTCGACCGCGAAGCCGATGATCAGGGCGGCGGCGGAGGCGGCCACCAGCACCCAGGTCGCCTTCTGGAAATCCTTGGTGATGAAATAGGCCGCGCCGAAGGCCAGGGCCGCGCCATAGTCGACGACCGTCCGGACCCAGCCGTTGTTGTTCTTGGAAGCCGTCTCAGCCGCTTCGCTCACGGATCAGTCCTTCAGGCCGACGAGGGAGCGCGAGAACGCGCGCGCGTCGAACGGTTGCAGGTCTTCCACGCCCTCGCCGACGCCGATCAGCTTGATCGGGCTGTCGGAGGCGCGCGCCACGGGCACCAGCACCCCGCCGCGCGCGGTGCCGTCCAGCTTGGTCATGACAATCCCGGAGACGCCGACCTGGTTGCCGAAGATCTTCTCCTGGGCCAGGGCGTTGCGGCCCACGGTGGCGTCAAGGACTAGCAGGGTTTCGTGCGGATAGTCCGGATCGACCTTCTTCACCACACGGATGACCTTGAGCAGTTCGTCCATCAGGCCCTGCTTGTTCTGCAGGCGGCCGGCGGTGTCGATCAGCACGACGTCGTAATGCTCGGCCTTGGCGCGCTCGACGGCCTCATAGGCCAGGGCGGCGGCGTCCGAGCCGGTCGGCTTGGACATGAAGTCGGCGCCGGCTCGGTCGGCCCAGACCTTCAACTGCTCGACGGCGGCCGCGCGGAAAGTGTCGCCGGCGGCGATCAGCACGCGCGCGCCCTTCTCGGTCAGGTCGGCGGCGATCTTGCCCAGGGTGGTGGTCTTGCCCGAGCCGTTGACGCCGATGAACAGCACGACATAGGGGCGCGGGCCGCCCAGTGGATCGAAGCTGCCCTGGCGGTCGGCCAGCTCGGCGGCGATCAGCTCGGCCAGGGCCTCCTTGACCTCGGCGTCGGTGGACGACTTGCCAAAGCGCGCCTTGCCGAACGCCTCGGCGATGCGGCCGGCGATGTCGGGGCCCAGATCGGCCTCGATCAGCATCTCCTCGAGGGCGTCCAACTGTTCCTGGTCGAGAGGCTTCTTGGTGAAGACCCCCGTAACCTGGTCGGTCATCTGCTGGGACGACCGGGCCAGGCCCGACGTCAGGCGCTGGAACCAGCCTTTTTTCTGCTCGGGCTTGTCGCTCATCCGCGCCCCTTTAGTCGAACGGGCGAAAGTGTAAATCGGGATTTAACGGCGGATGGTTAGCGCGTGGCGGACCGGCGTGTCATGAAGGGGCATGGACGTGCAGCTTGACCCTTTGGGAACGGCCCTTTTCTGGCTCGACTACGCCGCCGTGGCCGTTTTCGGGGCAACGGGCGCCCTCGCGGCCGCGCGACGCAAGCACGACATCATCACCTTCGGATTCTTCGCCGCGATCACCGGCGTGGGCGGCGGGACGCTTCGCGACCTGCTGATCGGCGCGCCGGTCTTCTGGGTGCAGCGCCCCGGCTACATCCTGGCCTGCCTGGCGGCGGCGGCCCTGGTCTGGTTGCTGGGCAAGCGCGGGTGGCGTTTCCGGGCGTTGCTTTGGCTGGACGCCCTGGGGATGGCCGCCTACGCCGTGGTCGGCACCGCCAAGGCCCTGGGGCTGGGCGTCCACCCGTTCAGCGCCGTGGTCATGGGCGTCCTGACCACCGCCTTCGGCGGCGTGATCCGGGACGTCCTGGCCGAGGAGCCGAACCTGCTGCTGCGCCGGGAAATCTACATCACCGCCGCGCTGCTGGGCGCGTCGGTGTTCGCGGTGCTGAAGCTTCTGGGCGTCGCCTTCTGGCCCGCCGGCCTCGCCGGCTTCGTCGCCGCGTTCGGCCTGCGCGCCGCCGCGCTCAAATTCGGCTGGAGCCTGCCGGGCTTCGCGGGCGAGGACGAGGCCGAATAGCGGGCGTCAGGCCGCGGCGACCTCGCCGATCAAAGCCCGCACCGGAATGTTCCAGGCCTTCGACAAAAGCCGGATCTGCGGCAGCGTTGGGCCACGACGCCCTCTCAGGATTTCCGACGCCCGCGATCGCGATCCCAAGAGCTCGGCCAGATCCGACTGACCCAAGCCAAGACGATCCATGGCGAAGCGAATCGCTTCCGCCGGCGCGGCGGTCGGCATCGGAAAACGCTCCTCCTCGTACTTGGCGAGCAGCAGGCCCAGAAGCTCGAAGCGATCACCCTCGTCGCTGCCCGCTTCAGGTTCCTTGTCGAAGAAGGTTTCGAATTCCGCCAGGGCCGATTGATAGCCGGCCTCGTCGCGAATGATCTTGATGTCGATCGCCATTACACCGTCTCCGGATCGATCTTGTCATAGTCGGCGTGCGTTCCGACGAACTTCACCAAAACCTGCTTGAAGGTGTAGGAGACCCGCACAACCAAGCGATAGTTGTTGCCGCCGATATCGAAGATGACCCGGTTGTCGCCCATGAAATCGGCGATACGGAAATCGTTCTTGATGTCCTGCGGCGTCAGCCATTCAGCGGCCCTGACATGGTCGTACCAAGCGACGAGCGGGCTTCTGGCGTTCGGATGCGCCGTCCAGAAGGCTTGCAGGGCTCGCTTGGTGACGACATTCACGGCGAAAGCCTAGCACGTTCCCAAATCTGGAACAATCCGCCTCGGATCAGACGTCTCGATCCGGGTGCTGTCGGCTGATCACCGTCTCCGTCGGCCCCAGCGGCGGACGGACGGGAAGGTCGGCCAGATGCTCCATCCAGGCTGGACGACGCTCGACGACCAGCTGGACGACGGGCTCGACGGCGGACGGATCGTCGAAGGCGAACACCGCCAGGTCGATCCGGTCATCGCTCCACTCGAAGGTCACGGGCGTGCCGCACGCGGCGCAGAATCCGCGCCGGATCTTGTCGGAACTCTGGAAAGTCGCGCGTTGTCCGCGCGTCCAGGTCAGGGCGGCGACCTCGACCGTCACGAGCGCCCCGAACGGGCCGCCGAACGCCTTCTGACACATGCGGCACCAACAGATCGACGCGCGCTGGGGTTCGCCCTCGACCCGGAACCGCACCGCGCCGCACTGGCAGCCGCCGGACAGAGTCACGGCGCCAGTTCCGCCAGCACGCGCGCGCCGTCGTGGCCGGTGACCGTGAAGGCGACGATCTCGCCCAACGGCGCGTCGCCCGTGAAGCGGATCTCGGTGAAGTCCTCGGCCCGGGCGACGCCCTCGCGCTCCACCAGGCCCGACAGGACCCGGCCGATCTGGCGCTGGAGATGACGCTCGAGACCGGCCTGGCCGGCCTCGCGCAGGCGGCGGGCGCGCTCCTTGATCAGCGGTCCCTTCACCGGCGGCATCCGCGCGGCGGGCGTGCCGGGACGGGCGCTGTAGGGAAAGACATGCAGGAAGGCCAGGCCGGCCTCCTCGACCAGCCGCAGGGTGTTCTCGAAGGCCTCGTCGCTCTCGGTCGGAAAGCCGGCGATCAGGTCGGCGCCGAAGGCGGTGTCGGGGCGCACGCGGCGGACTTCGGCCACCAGCTTCAGGGCGTCCTCGCGGCTGTGACGACGCTTCATCCGCTTCAGAATCAGATTGTCGCCGGCCTGAAGGGACAGGTGCAGGTACGGCATCAGGCGCGACTCGGTCTCCAGCAGCCTGAAGAGATCGGGATCGATCTCGGCCGCGTCGATCGACGACAGGCGCAGACGCGGCAGGTCGGGGACCATGCGCAGGATCCGCCCGACCAGCTGGCCCAGGGTCGGCTGGCCCGGCAGGTCCGCGCCCCAGGAGGTGACATCGACGCCGGTCAGCACCACCTCGCGATAGCCCTCGGCGGCCAGCTTGCGCACCTGCTCGACCACCTCGCCGGCCGGGGCCGAACGCGAGTTTCCCCGGCCATAGGGAATGATGCAGAAGGTGCAGCGGTGGTCGCAGCCGTTCTGGACCTCGACATAGGCCCGGGCGCGGTCCTTCAGGCCGTCGATCAGATGGCCGGCGGTTTCCTTGACCGACATGATGTCATTGACCCGCACGCGGGCGGTCGTCTCGATCAGGGCGCCCGGCGCGGCCTTCTCGGCGTTGCCCAGCACCAGGTCGACCTCGGGCATGGCGGCGAAGGCGGCGGGATCGACCTGGGCGGCGCAGCCGGTGACGATGATCCGCGCGCCCGGCCGTTCGCGGCGGGCCTTGCGGATCGCTTGGCGCGCCTGGCGCACGGCTTCGTTGGTCACGGCGCAGGTGTTGAACACCACCGCGTCCGACAGGCCGTCGGCGGCGGCGCGGGCGCGCATGGCCTCGCTCTCATAGGCGTTCAGCCGGCAGCCGAAAGTGACGACGTCGACGCCGTCCGGACCGGACAGCGTGGTCGCCGGTCCGCCCTCCTCGCCGGCTTCGGGCCTGGGCTTCGGCGTGGCCTTGATGACGGTGTAGGAGGCCATGAGCTAGGCCGCCAAGGCCTCGGGCAGCTTGCCGACGAAGTCCATGCTGACCGGACCGGTCATGATCACGTGGCCGTCGCTTTCGCGCCATTCGATGGTGAGGGCGCCGCGCTCGAACTCGACCTTGGCCCGGCGATCGGTCAGGCCGCGCCGCACGGCGGCGACCTGGGCGGCGCAGGCGCCGGTGCCGCAGGCGGCGGTGAGGCCCGCCCCGCGCTCCCAGACCTTCAGCTGGATATGATCACGCGCGGCGATGTGGGCGAAGCCGACATTGACGCCTTCCGGGAACAGCGGGTGGTGCTCGACGAGGCTGCCGGTCTTGGTGGCGAACTCGTCCGAGACGGGCGCGTCGACGAAGAACACGACGTGCGGATTGCCCATCGAGACACAGACCGGCGTATGCACCCACGGCGCGTCGATCGGACCGACCTGCAACTCGACGCGCTCGGTGTTCATCTCCTCGGACAGCGGAATCTGGGTCCAGTCCAGGCCCGGCCGGCCCATGTCGACCGTCACCAGCATCTCGCCGGCCGCGAGGCCCGACAGGCGGCCCGCCACGGTGTCGAACGCCACGGCCGTCTTGCCGGCCGACCGCATCAGCAGCCACGCCACGCAGCGGGTTCCATTGCCGCAGGCCCCGGCCGGATCGCCGTCCGCGTTCCAGAACCGCACATAGGCCGAGGCGCCCTCGGCGCGCGGCGGGTCGATGGCGATCACCTGATCGCAGCCGATTCCACCATCCCCACGCTTGGCGATCGCGCGGATCTGCTCCGGGGTCGGCTCGAAGGTCTGGGTGGCGGTCTCGATGACGACGAAGTCGTTGCCGAGCCCGTTCATCTTCAGGAAGGTGCGGCTCATGGCCGGGCTATATAGTGGAAAAGCCGCGCCAAGTCAGGGGACGCGGCGACGCGGACGTGTTCGCGCTCGGCATCGATCGTTTGGGGACGGCGAACCGCGTGAAAGCCACTGGCGCGCGAACGAATGTCCGCTACCGTCCCCGACCATGCTCACGTTTCGTAACGGCTCCGTCGCCGCCCTGGCCCTCGCTCTTCTCGCGTCCGGCGCCGCGCGCGCCCAGGCCAATGATCCGCATCTCGACCTGGAAGGCGTCGAAACGCCGTCGTCCCTGGCCTGGGTGAAGGCCCAGAACGACAAGACCTTGCCGGTCCTGTCCGGCGATCCGCGCTTCCAGGGCCTGCAAGCCGACGCGCTGAAGATCCTGTCGAGTCGCGACCGCATCGCCACGCCGGATTTCATCGGTCGGACGGTGTTCAACTTCTGGCAGGACCAGACCCACGTGCGCGGCGTCTGGCGGCGAACGAGCCTGGAATCCTACAAGTCGGCCGATCCGCAGTGGGAGACGGTGATCGATCTCGACGCCCTGGCCGCGGCCGAGGGCAAGAACTGGATCTGGAAAGGCACCGACTGCCGGCCCAAGACCCACGACCGGTGCCTGATGAACCTGTCGAACGGCGGCAAGGACGCCGTCACGGTGCGCGAGTTCGACCTGACCACAAAGGCCTTCGTCGATCCGGCGGCGGGCGGCTTCGTGCTGCCCGAGAGCAAGCAGACCATCGAGTGGCTGGATCCCGACACCCTGATCCTGACCCGCGACTGGGGTCCGGGCACGACCACCGACAGCGGCTACGGCTTCGTGATCAAGACGCTGAAGCGCGGCCAGGCCCTGGACCAGGCGGTGGAGGTCTATCGGGGGCAGAAAAGCGACGTCTCGGTGCGACCGGAGGTTCTGCGTGACGCTAGCGGCGCGCGAGTGGTGCTGCTGACCCGCGCAACCGACTTTTTCAACGATGA
Organism: Caulobacter sp. SSI4214; assembly: GCF_012184455.1. Taxonomy (NCBI): domain Bacteria; kingdom Pseudomonadati; phylum Pseudomonadota; class Alphaproteobacteria; order Caulobacterales; family Caulobacteraceae; genus Caulobacter; species Caulobacter sp. SSI4214. The sequence goes on from NZ_SZWJ01000011.1 coordinate 56,311, forward strand.
AACCTATCTATGGAATGGTGAGCGCGCCTATCGCCTGCCCATCCCCCAGAAGGCCCAGATCGCCGGTCTGCTGGACGGCCGTCTGATCCTTCGGGTTCTGGAGGACGGTCTTGGCGCCAAGGCGGGCGATGTCGTCGCGGTCGGCCCCACGGCGACCGCCGGTGAGGTGATCTTTTCGCCCGGGCCGCGCCAGTCGGTCGACCAGGTCGCGGTCACAGACCATGCGGTGGCGATGGCCATCTACGACAATGTCCGCGGCGAGGTGGCGGTCTTCAAGCCAACCGGCGGGACCTGGGTCCGCGCCGTTTTGCCTGGCCTGGCCAACGCCTCGGTCTCGCTCGGCTCACACGCCGACGAGGGCGATGAAATGTTTTATTCGGTCGAGGGCTTCACCACCCCGACCACTCTGCGCCTCGCCGACGCGGCGACCGGCGCTTCCGAGACCGTCAAGGCCCTGCCCGCTCAGTTCGACGCCGCGAACCTGGTCGTCGAGCAGAAGTCGGCGACCTCGAAGGATGGAACCCAAATCCCCTACTTCCTGGTCCACAAGAAGGGCTGGAAGCTGGATGGCCAGAACCCGACCCTGCTGCACGCCTATGGCGGCTTCAACCTGTCCAAGCTGCCGGTCTATGACCCGCTGATCGGCAAACTATGGCTGGAGCGCGGCGGCGCCTATGCGGTGGCCAATATCCGGGGCGGCGGCGAGTTCGGGCCGGGCTGGCACGAGGCGGCGCTGAAGGTCAATCGCCAGCGGGCCTATGACGACTATTTCGCCGTGGCCGAAAAGCTGATCGCCGACAAGGCGACCTCGCCGCGTCATCTGGGCGCCTATGGCCGCTCGAACGGCGGCCTCCTGATGGGCGTGGCCCTGACCGAGCGTCCAGACCTGTGGAACGCGGTGGTGGTCGAAAGCCCCCTGCTGGACATGATCCGCTACACCCGGCTGCCCGCCGGGGCCTCGTGGATCGGCGAGTACGGCGACCCGGCCATTCCGGCCGAGCGAGCCTGGATCGAGAAGTACAGCCCCTATCAGAACCTCAAAGCCGGCGTGAAATATCCGCTGGCCTACATCACCACCTCGACCAAGGACGACCGCGTCCACCCTGGCCACGCTCGCAAGTTCGCCGCGCGCCTGGACGACCTGAAGGTCGACCATCTCTATTTCGAGAACACCGACGGCGGTCACGCCAATGGCGCGGACCCCAAGGCCAACGCCCGCCGCTGGGCGCTGCACTACACCTACCTGTCGCGCCAGCTGATGGATCACTAGATGCGTAAGTTCCTGACCGCCCTCTTCGCCTCCACGACCCTTGCTTCGACTGGCCTGATGACCCTGACCCCCGCGATCGCCGCCGACAACGCCAAGCCCGCCGAAGTCCGCACGCCATTGAATGAGCTGGGCAAGGACGATCCCTACCTCTGGATGGAGGAGATCGAGGGGACCCGCGCGCTCGACTGGGCCAAGGCCCAGAACGCCCGGACCCTGCCGGTGCTTCAAGGCGATAAGCGTTACGCCGACCTGGAAGCCAAGGCCCTGGCCATCCTCAACGCCAAGGACCGCGTGCCTGGCGTGTCCTTCTCCGGCGATGGGTCGCTCACCAATTTCTGGCAGGACGCCGACCACGTGCGCGGCCTCTGGCGCCGGACGACGCTGGAGAGCTACCGGACGGCCGAACCGACCTGGGAGACGATCCTCGACATCGACGCCCTGTCAAAGGCCGAGAGCGCCAACTGGGTGTTCAAGGGCGCCAGCTGCCTGCCGCCCGACGAGACGCGCTGCTTGGTCACCCTGTCCAACGGCGGCAAGGACGCGGTCACGGTCCGCGAGTTCGACACCACGACCAAGGCCTTCGTTCCCGGCGGCTTCGTCCTGCCAGAGGGCAAGCAGAACTACAGCTGGCTGGACAAGGACACCCTGCTGGTTGCCCGTGAGTGGAAGCCGGGCGAGATGACCAAGTCGGGCTATGCCTACGTGCTGAAGACCCTGAAGCGTGGCGAGAGCCTGGATCAGGCCCGCGAGGTCTATCGCGGCCAGGAGACCGATGTCTCGGTCAGCCCTTACGTCCTGCGCGATCCGGACGGCCAGGTGATGGGCGTCATCGCCCATCGCGGCGTGACCTTCTTCGAGAGCGAGCACTATCTGATCACGGCGAAGGGCGCGGCCAAGCTGCCCCTGCCCGCCAAGTGCTCGATCCAGACCTTCGTCAACGGCCGACTGATCGTGCTGCTGGAGCAGGACTGGCCCGAGCAAGGCCTGAAGACCGGCGACCTCTTCGAATACAACATCGATCCGCTGACCGCAGACGCCTTGGCCAGCCTGGGCGACGGCAAGCCGGTCGGGGCCAGGCCGATGCTGGTGTTCCGCCCGACGGCGCGCCAGTCGGTGGAGTCGGTGACCAGCACGCGCGATAAGCTGGTCGTCGGCCTTCTGGACAACGTGAAGGGCGCGGCCCTGGTCTTCGACCTTGGAAACAAGGGCTGGACGCAGCGAAAGCTGGATCTGCCGGCCAATTCCAGCATTGGCCTGGGCTCGGCCTCGGACAAGGACGACCGGCTGTTCGTCAGCGTCACGGGCTATCTGGCCCCAACGACCTACTGGCTGGCCGACGCCGCCACGGGAAAGCTTGAGCAGGTCAAGGCCTCGCCGGCCCGTTTCGACGCCTCGACCCATGTGGTCGAGCAGTTCGAGGCTGTCAGCACCGACGGAACCAAGATCCCCTACTTCGTCGTCCGGCCCAAGAACGTGAAGTATGACGGATCGGCCCCCACGCTGCTCTACGCCTATGGCGGCTTTCAGGTGCCGATGACGCCCGGCTATTCGGGCGTGATGGGCAAGCTGTGGCTGGAGCGCGGCGGGACCTATGTCGTGGCCAATATCCGCGGCGGGGGCGAGTTCGGTCCGGCCTGGCACGAGGCCGGGCTGAAGGCCAATCGTCAGAAGGTCTATGACGACTTCTTCGCGGTGTCGGAGGACCTCGTCGCCCGCAAGATCACCTCGCCTCGGCGGCTGGGAATCATGGGCGGCAGCAACGGCGGCCTCTTGATGGGCGTCGCCCTGACCCAGCGGCCGGAACTTTACAACGCCATCGTCATCCAGGTGCCGTTGTTCGACATGATCCGCTACAGCCAGATCGGGGCCGGCGCCTCTTGGGTGGGCGAATATGGCGACCCGGCCATCCCGTCGGAACGCGCCGTGATCGCCAAGTACGACCCCTATTCGAACCTGAAGGCCGGGAAGAAATACCCCGAGGTGTTCATCGAGACCTCGACCAAGGACGACCGCGTCCACCCGGCCCACGCGCGCAAGGCGGCGGCTCGGCTCGAGGCTCTCGGCTATCCGGTGCTCTATTACGAGAACGTCGATGGCGGCCACGCGGCCAGCGCCAACCTGGCCGAGACCGCTCGTCGCCAGGCCCTGGAGTACGTTTACCTGACGCGAAAGCTGATGGATTGAACATAGACGACACGGCGTTCGACGGAACGGCGCATCGTCAACGTTAAGGAAAGCTATCGGCGGCAATATGTCGCCGTTTCTTTCCTCGGGGTGGCGTCCCTTGCCCATCGAAGTCGTCAAGGCCCTGGATCTCTCGTCCTCGGACGTCGCGCGGTGGGCGGAACTTCAGCGCGGCCAGACCCGCCTGGACTCGCCGTTCCTGTCGCCCCACTGGGCCCTGGCCGTGGCCAAGGCCCAGGCGGAGAAGGGCGGCGAGGTCAAGATCGCCATCCAGCGCGACGCCAGCGGCCAGGCGGTGGGCTTCCTGCCCGCTCGGGTCCGCCAAGATGTGGCCATGCCCGTCGGCGCGCCGATGTGCGACTATCAGGCCCTGGTCACCGCGCCCGGCGTGACCATGAACCCGCGCGAGCTGCTGTCGGCCCTGGGCGCCCATCGCATCGATTTCTGCCACATGCTGGCCGACGACGTGACCCTGGCGCGCCACGGCCGCGGCCAGACCGACAGCTGGGTCGTCGAGACCCCGGAGGGCTATGAAGCCTACGCGGCCGAACGCAAGGCCGCCGGCGTCGGCGTGCTGAAGGACATCGACAAGAAGCGTCGCAAGGCCGAGCGCGAGGTCGGCCCCTGCCACTTCACCGCCATGTCGCAAAGTCGGGCGGCCTTTGACCAGCTGGTCGCCTGGAAGCGGGTTCAACTGCTGCTGACCCACCAGACCGACCTCTTCCAGACGCCGTGGGTCAACAGACTGCTGGACCACCTGTTCGAGCGGCGGGAGCCCGACTTCGGCGGCGGTCTCTACACTCTGCATCTGGGCGAGCGACTGGCCGCAGTCCATCTGCACCTGCGCGGCGAGCACACGATCCACGGCTGGCTGATCGCCCACAATCCGGACTTGGAGCGCTATTCGCCGGGCCTGATGCTGTTCCAGGACATTCTGAAGAGCATGGACGGCACGCCGTACATGCGCCTCGATCTCGGCACCGGCGACTATCGTTTCAAGCGCGAGCTGTCCAACGCCCAGCAAAAGGTGGTGTTCGGCTTTCTCGGCGCGCCCTCGGTGCCGACCCTGGTGCGCCATGCGGCCTATGGCGTGCGCCAGATGGTCGAGGCCCTGCCGCTGGGCCGCGTCTCCGAGATCCCCGGCAAGGCCATGCGGCGCATCGACCTTCTCCGCGGCCTTCACTAGAGCCGCGGGAGAGCCGTCGGCGGTCAGTGGACCGCGTTCAGGCGGATGGCCTTGGGGTCGAGATCCCCGGCCGCCCAAGCGCGGGTCCAGCCGTATTTCAGCTCGCCCTCGCGGAAGGCGAAGCGGTCCAGGTGCCTGGCCACCACATCTTCCAGTCGGGCCAAGCCTTCGAGGTTGATCGCCTCGATGGTGATGTCCAAGCCGTCCGGGTGGGCGTTCATGCGACAGGTCCCCAGCGGCAGCGGAAAGAAGGCCGAGGTCTCGTCGTAACGGACCTCGAACTTGTGACTCCAATGCTTGGCCAGTTGGACCATGTAGCGGCTCGCCTTGTCCGTGATGACGCGGGCGTGGCTTTCCATGGGCTTTCCCTTCTTAGATGGTCTCGATGGCCGCCGCCGCGTCGTCCAACGCCTTGGCGATGGCCGCGATCTGCTCGGCGCTCAGTTGGCCGCCATGCAGCTTGAGCCGTAGAGCCGTCTTCAGGTTTTCGCGGGCGCGCAGGATCTGCGGCGAGAACGCCGCGCTGGCCGAAGCCGCCTCTGCCATGCGCTCGAACAGGGAGCGCACCGGCTGCTCGTTGCTGGCTAGGAAGGCCTCGCCTTCCGGCGTGATCGTGTAGAGCTTCTTGCCGCCGCCCGCGTCGCTGGCGACCACGTAGCCCAGCTCTTCGAGCAGGGTGAGAGTCGGATAGACCACGCCGGGGCTGGGGCTATAGGCGCCGCCGGCGGCGGTCTCGATCGCCTTGATCAGCTCGTAGCCGTGGCTGGGCTTTTCGGCGATCAGCTTGAGGACCACGAAGCGCAAGTCGCCGTGGTCGAAAAAGCGACCCATGCGGCCGCCTCGGCCGCGCGGACCATGGTGATGACCGTGCATTCCGCCGAACGGGTGGCGACCGTGGTGCTCGCCCCCATGACCGTCCCAGCGGCCGCGATGATGATGGTGTCGTCCAAACATGTGCATACTCCGATGCGGTTTCGTTATATCGAAATGCTAGATATATCGAAAATCGCGACCGTCAAGAGCTATTCCGATATATCTGATAACATCGGGTAGGCTCCGACCGATTTCCGCCGCGTTTCGGATTCAGAGGTTCAAGTGGCGACTTGGCCACACCCGTAAGGCAAAGCTGAGCCGAATTAGGTCGGGGCCATCTTGATACGGATGACGATATGAATACATGGCGGGGGTAAGAGCAGGAGCATGAGCTTGAATCATCGGGTCCCTAGCGCGCGCCGTAAGGCCGCCGGCCGGCGCATCGCCGCCGGAACGGTCGTGGCCGTCGGCCTGGCGGCCCTAGCCTCGGGCGCTCATGCTGGGAACAACGTCGCCGTCGTTCCCACCCCTCCGACCACGGACGCATCCGACGCGCTGCAGGCCCATGACCCCCTGGAGCGCCTGAACCGCGGCTCGTTCAAGCTCGGCATGGGCGTCGACAAGGCCCTGCTGGCCCCCGTCGCCCACGGTTACATGGCGGTGGCTCCCAAGCCCTTGCGCGAGCGGGTCGGGAACGTCGTCTACAATCTGGGCGAGCCCAACACGGTGATGAACGAGGTGCTGCAGGGCAAGCCGAAGATGGCCATGCGCACCACCACGCGCTTCATCGTCAATTCGACGGTGGGCGTCCTGGGCCTGTTCGATGTCGCCTCTCACATGCACCTGCCGCCGCACGACGCCGACTTCGGCCAGACGCTGGGCAAATGGGGTGCGGGACCTGGCGCCTACCTCTATGTTCCGCTTATGGGCCCGCTGAACGCGCGCGACGCCGCCGGCCGCATCGTCGACGTCGTCACCGATCCTGTCTCGCTGCTCGTCGGCGGTTTCTCGACCGACTTCGGCAAGGCCCGCACGGGCGTGACCATTGTCGACCTGCGCGCCAGGACCGATCCCGCGTTCGAAGCGCTCAAGGACGCCGCGGACCCGTATGTGACCACGCGCTCGGCCTATACGCAGTACCGCGACGCCGTCGTCCGCGAGGCGACCGGCAAGGCCGAGGAACTCCCCGATTTCGATTCGCCGCCTCCAGACTCTTCCAAGTCGCCGGCGGCGACCACGCCATGAGCACCCCCGGTAAGATCATGAAAAGCACCCTCACCACCCGGCGCGGCGCGAACGTCGCGCTTTTGACGTTTTTCGGCGCCGTCGCGCTGGGCGCGGCCAGTCCCGCCCTGGCCCAGGCGCGCGATCCCGGCGCCGAAGCCTTCGTCCAGACCAAGGCCCAAAAGGTGATCGCCACCCTGGCCAACAAGAGCCTGTCGGACGCCCAGAAGAAGCAGATCTTCCATCAGGCCATCGACGAGCTGGCCGACGTGCCGAAGATCACGAACTTCGTTCTGGGCAAGTACGCCCGCACCATCACGCCGGATCAGCGCGCCCGCTTCACGCCGGTGTTCCGCGCCTATGCCGAGAACGTCTATCAGAGCCGCATCGACGACTATCACGGCGAACAGCTGAAGGTGACCGGGTCGGTGGTCCGCAAGCCCGGCGACGTGATCGTCAACAGCACGGTCGGCGGCGGTCAGCTGAGCCAGCCCGTCGCGGTCTCGTGGCGCGTGCTGGGCGGCGGCCAGAACTGGAAGGTCGTCGACGTTCAGTTCAAGGGCATCTGGCTGGCCATCACTCAGCAGCAGGACTTCGTCTCGACGATCGACAACGCCGGCGGCAATATCGACGTCCTGATCAACCAGCTGCAAAAGGGCGGGCAAGCCTCGTCGGCGCGCCGCTAAGCGCGGGTTGGGTTTAAGTGTGAGCGGTCAAACCGCTCGAACGCGCTCTGGGTCTGGGATTTAGAACGCGGAATGAAGGGGATTTGGCTTTGCGCGAACAATGGGCCGAGACGGCCATGGGCGTCGTCGTTCTCGCCCTGGCGGCGGGTTTTCTGACCTACTCGCTCAGCGTGGGCGCCGTTCACATGAAGAGCGGCAACTATGAGATCAGCGCCAAGTTCGGCGAGGCGGGGTCGCTGGCGCCCGGCGCGGCGGTCAGCGTCGCCGGCGTCAAGATCGGCACGGTCTCGCGGGTCACGCTGGAGCCGAAGACCTTTCTGGCGGTCGCCAAGCTCAGCATCGATCCGACGGTGAAGCTGCCGTCGGACTCGACCGCCAAGATCACCAGCGATGGCCTGCTGGGCGGCGCCCACGTGGCCATCGCGCCGGGCGCGGCCCTGGACGATCTCAAGCCCGGCGGCGAAATCGAGAACACCCAGGGCGCGGTCGACCTCTTCGGCCTGATCGGCTCGGTCATTCGCCCGCAAGGCGGCGGCGACAGCGCGGCCAAGACGCCCGCCCCCGCCCCGAACCCGGCGACGCAACCGGCCGCGAGCTACTGAGATGGCCTCGGCCGAGGCGGCCCGGTCGGCCGCCCCCAACCCCATTCGCGCCCTGGGTCGGTCGACCCTGACCGCCCTGCGCACGGTCGGCGGCGTCGCCGTCTTCGCCCTGCGCGGCGTGGCCGCGGCGCTGACCCCGCGTTGGTTCTGGGACCAGTTGCTGCGCCAGTTCGCGGCGATCGGCTTCTTCTCGCTGCCCGTGGTCGGCCTGACGGCCGTCTTCACCGGCGCGGCCCTGGCGCTGAACATCTTCACCGGCGGCGGGCGCTTCAACGCCGAACAGGTCATGCCGCAGATCGTGGCCCTGGGGATCACCCGCGAGCTGGGTCCGGTGCTGGCGGCGCTGATGCTGGCCGGGCGCGTCTCGGCCGCCATCGCCGCCGAGATCGGGGCCATGCGCGCCACCGAACAGATCGACGCCATGCGCACCCTGTCGACGGATCCCTTCCGCTACCTGGTCGCGCCGCGCCTGCTGGCCGGCGTGCTGATGCTGCCGCTGCTGACCGCCGTGGCCGACACGATCGGCGTCGCCGGCGGTTGGCTGGTGGCCACGCGCGTGCTGTCGTTCAACCCCACCATCTATATCCGCAACACCATCACCTTCCTCGAGAGCTGGGACGTCGTCTCGGGCCTGATCAAGGCCGGGGTGTTCGGCTTCATCGTGACGCTGATGGGCTGCTACCACGGCTACAACGCCTCGGGCGGCGCGCGCGGTGTCGGGCGAGCCACGACCCACGCCGTGGTGTCGTCGGCGATCCTGATCTTCGCCTCCGACTACCTCCTGACCACCCTGTTCACCCACGCCTCATGACCGACGTAACCCCCAAGCTCGCCTGGAAGGGCGTGACCAAGCGCTTCGACGGCCGCGCGGTGCTGGACGGGCTGGACCTGTCGGTGGCGCCGGGCCGGTCGTTGGTGATCATCGGCGGCTCGGGCCAGGGCAAGTCGGTGACGATCAAGACCGCCATGGGCCTGATGCGCCCCGAGGCCGGCAAGATCGAGCTGGACGGCAAGAACGTCGTTGGTCTGTCGGAAAACGCTCGCCGCAAGCTGTTCTCGCGGATCGGCGTGCTGTTCCAGGGCGCGGCGCTGTTCGACAGCCTGACCATCTGGGAAAATGTCGCCTTTCGTCTGCTGAACGCCGACGGCGTGGGACGGAGCGAGGCCAAGGCCCGGGCGGTCGAAGCCCTGGACCAGGTGCGCCTCGCGCCATCGGTCGCCGACCGCTTCCCCTCGGAACTGTCCGGCGGGATGCAGAAGCGCGCCGGCCTGGCCCGCGCCATTGTCGCCCAGCCGGAAATCCTGTTCTTCGACGAACCGACCACGGGACTGGACCCGATCACGGCGGCGGCGATCAACCAGCTGATTTCCGATCAGGTGAGGCGTCTGGGCTCCACGGCCGTCTCGATCACCCATGACCTGGCCTCGGCCCAGACCATCGGCGACGAGATCGCCATGCTGCACGACGGCAAGATCATCTGGCGAGGTCCGGCGGCGGACCTCCACACCACCGACAACCCCTACGTCCGCCAGTTCGTCGAGGGCCGGGCCGAGGGCCCGATCGCCCACGCGGTCTAGATCAAACGGCGCGATATAGGACTCGCGCCGCTTGCTCTAGAATGCGGCCGACTTAGGTCGCGTCCCGCAGGGTTTCGGCCAGCAGGCGACCCTCGACGCCTCGGCTGGAACCGGCGCGCCAGGCCACCACGATCTCGCGGCTGGGATGGGCGGCGGCCAAGGGGCGCACGGTGATCGCGGTACGATCGGTCAGCCCCGCCTCGACCGCCATGGCCGGCAGGAACGACACGCCCAGGCCCGAACCGATCATCTGCACCAGGGTCGGCAGGGACGTGGCGGCGAAGCTCTCCTCGTCGCCGACGCCCCTCGGCGGCTCCAGTCCGCAGGCGGCCAGGGCGTGGTCGCGCAGACAGTGGCCGTCCTCGAGCAGAATCAGGTCATCCCCCCGCAAGCTGTCGGGATCGACCCGCGCCTGTCCCGCCATCGGATGGTTGGCCGGAGCGGCGGCCAGCAATTCGTCGTCCTCGACATGGGCCCAGTCCAGGCCGGTCATGTCATACGGCAAGGCGATCAACGCCGCGTCGAGGGCGCCGGCCTTTAGCGCCGCGATCAGGCGCTGGGTCAGGTCCTCGCGCAGGAAGAGCTTCAGCTTGGGAAAGCGGTCGCGCAGAACCGGAAGGGCGCGCGGCAGCAGATAGGGCGCCACGGTCGGGATCACGCCCAGGCGGAACCGCCCCGCCAAAGGCTGGCCCGCCCCGCGCGCGGCCTGGACCAGATCCTCGGCCCGGGCCAGAATATCCTCGGCGCGGCGCACGGCCTCCTGGCCGGCGGCGGTCAGGATCACGCCCGAGCGGGCCCGGTCGACAACTGGCGCGCCGAGAATCTTCTCCAGTTCCTGGATTCCGGCGGACAAGGTCGGCTGGGTCACATGGGCGCTCTCGGCGGCCCGACTGAACGACCCGTGCTCGGACAGAAGTTTCAGGTACTGCAGTTGGCGAAGGGTCGGGAGCATAATCGCAATATAGGCCAGATCTATCGCATTTCCAGAAACCATTGATCCAACAAGGGGCAGTGTCGGTGGGGACGAAGGCGCCGCGTGGTGCTAAGGCTTGTCGCCATCACGGGAATGCCCATGCCGATCGACGCCCTGCGCGCCCAGCTGCCCGCCTACGCCAAGGACATCGCCGCCAATCTGGGCGTCCTGGCCGAAGAGACCCTCTTGAGCAATCAGGCCAAGTGGGGCTGTTTCATCGCCAGCGCCAGCGCGGTCGGCGAGCCCGAGACGCTGAAGGCCGTGACCATCGCCGCGCGCGAGGCGGGCCTGTCGCCCGAGGCGTTCACCGCCGCCAGGACCGCCGCCGCGATCATGGCGATGACCAATGTCTATTTCCGCGCCACGCACCTGATGTCCGCGCCAGACTATCAGGACCTCCCGTCCCGCCTGCGCATGAATCGGCTGGCCCATCCTGGCGTCGATCCGGTGGACTACGAGCTGTGGTGCGTCGCCGTCTCGGCGATCAACGGCTGCGGCGCCTGCCTGGACAGCCACGAAGCGGCGCTACGGCGACGGGGCGTTTCACCCGTGCAGGTCCAGGCGGCCCTGCGCATCGCCGCCGTGGTCAATGCCGTGGCCCGAACCCTGGCGGTCGAGACCCTGGATCATCCCCAGTTTTCGGGGCTCTGAAAGCGCTCCGCGACGCCCGGTCGCGGCGTCGGCCCCTCGACATTCATCTTATCCGTGAATTAGGTTGTTAACCTCTGGGTAAGAGATTCGCGGCGTCCGCCGACAGCGTCCAGGAAGGACGCCACGGACTCGCATGGGGCGAAGGTGAGTCAGATGAGACTGCTGTCTAAGACTTCTCGCGAGAACAAGGGCGCCAAACCGACCCTTCTGGGCGCGGAGACCGTCCGGGTCGAGACCGTGCAGCACAGCATCGAATCCACCCAAGCCATTGGTCAGCGTTACGAGACCATCCACAGCGGGCTCGACAGCATCGGCCGGGTGATGGAGCACCTCAAGGCGATCGAGCCGCTGATCGCCGAGATCCGCGGGCCCGTCTCGCAGGAGTTCGAGGCTCGCCGCGCCGAACACGCCGAACTGATCGCGCTGCGCGCCAATTTCGACCAGGCTCAGCGCCAGATCGCCCAGATCCAGGCCGAGGAGCGCGAAGCCAGCGCTCGTCTGGCCGCCGCCGAAACCGCCCTCGGCGAGTCCGAGGCGCGTCGACAGGCCCAGGACACGGCGCTGGAAGACAACACGCTCGAGATCGACCGCCTGCGCAACGCGCTGCTGCAATCGGAGCTGAAGGTCTCGAATGTCGACGCCGCGCTTCGCGACGCGAACGCTCGCATCGAACACCTGGTGCAGGACGTCGAGGGTCTCCGGGCTCAGGCCCAGGACATCGACGCCCGTCGCGGCGAGGCCGAGGCCGCCCTGGCCCGCGCCAACCAGGACAATGCTCTACTAGGCGAAGAAGCCGCGACCCTGAAGAAGCGCGTCGACCAGGCCGGGATCGACCTGGCCCGTCTGTCGCGCATCGAAACCGACCTCGAAGCCCAGATCGCCGCCGAACGCGCCCGCGCCCAGGCGCTCGAGAACGCCCTGTCGGCTCACCAGGTCGACAGCGGCCGCATCATCCGCGGCCTGGAGAGCCAGGTCGAGGGCAACCGCGCCGAGATCCTGGCCCTGCAGACCCGCTTGGAAACCTCCACCGGCCGCGCCGACAAGCTGGAGGAAATGAACACCCAGATCTCGGCTCGCCTGGCCGAATCCAGCGCCCAGCAAAAGGCCGTCGAGCGCCGCGCCGGCGACCTGAACGTCGCCCTGGAACGCGCCCTGGAACGCATCCGCGCGCTGGAGGAGGAAGCCGAAGGTCTGCGCCAGCGCCACGCCGGGGTCGACACCGCCCGCGCCACCGCCATCGAGCGCGCCGACCAGATGGCCAAGAACGCCTCGGCCCAGGAAAAGGCCCTCAAGCGCGCCGAGGAGCGCGCCCAGCAATTGCGCGCGCGCCTGGACGCCGTGCAGGAAGCCCAGGACCAGGTCCGTCGCGAACACGAGCAGAAGGTCGCCGAGCTGCAGGCCACGATCGAACGCCTCACCTCGGAAGCGGCCCTGGCCGAGGGCGCCCTGGAAGCCGCGCGCCGCGACCGCTCGCGCCTGCAGATGGCCTTGCTCGGCGCCTCGGACGGGGACATGGCCGAGAGCGCTTGATCTTTCAACGCGCCAGAGCCTTTAGCCTGAAATCGGAATCGATTTCAGGCGTCAAAAAGGGCTCTAAATCAAATGTTTAGAGCGTGAGATGAGCTGAAACCGGTTCCCACTTTCAGCCCCCCGCGCCAGACAAGAACGCCCGCGATCCGAAAGGTTCGCGGGCGTTTTCGTAAGACGAGGCGGCGCTATTTCGCTTCCGCCGCCGCCTTCAGGCCGGCGACCTGCTGGCCCAGGACGGCATCGACAGCGGGCGCCAGCTTATCGAGGCCGCCCCGGACATAGCCGCCGACATCATAGGTGGCCGTGACCGTCGTCAGCCCGTCCTTCTCTGTCAGCACGAAGGCCAGGGCCCCGGTGGCGCCGGAGGTCTGCAAAGGCCCCAGCGCGCCCGAGAGGACCAGTTTCTGGCCAGGAGCGGCGTGGATCGTGGTCATATGCAGCACCGAACCGCCGTTCGGTAACCGCTCGCAGAAGCAGCCGCCCGAGGCCGCGCCGATCGAAAGATTGGCGGCCGAGCCCGACCAGGTGTGGGCCGACGACCACCATTTGGACGGCTGGACCAGGATGGCCCAGACCACGCTGGCCGGAGCGGCCACCACGACCTCTCGCCTCACCTCGAAGCCGTTCGGCTGGGCGTCGACGACCTCGGCCCGCGCCGCGCCGGCGGCCAGAAGGGCCAGGCTCGCGGCGGCGATCATCTTCTTCATGGCGGCATACCTCCCGGAACCGAGGCGAGGCTGACGGCGGGCCGGGCCCGAGGTCAAGGAGCGACGTTATTCGATTGGCGAAGTGATCGTCGCGCCGTCGGCTTTCAGGCGGTCGAGCACCCCGTTGGCGGGCAAGAGGAAGCCCAGATCGACCACCGCCACGGTCACGCCCGGACGCTTCAGGGCCTCGGTCATGGCGTCGGTGGTCTGGGCGATCCCCTTCTCCAGCAAAGCAGCCCCCCCCGGGACGTGGGTCAGGCAGCGCTGGCCGGCGCTCTCGCGATAGCGGGCCCGCACCGCGCCCAGATCACCCTCGGCCCAGTCGCGACCGATCGTGGTGGAATGGGCGGCGTCGTAAGCCACCTCGTCCAGAGCCACGCGCAGGCAATAGAGCTGGTCGTCGGGCGACAGCTTGCCGGCGATCGAGGTCACCGCGCTCATCCGGTACTGGCCGACCGATTTGACCTTGAGCTTACGGGCCTTGGCCATGCGCTCGACCGTGCTGACCGGCTTGGCCTCCGAGAGACCGGCGGCCTGGCGGAAATCGGACAACAACAGGAAGCCCGCCACGGCCGGCTTCCAGTTCTTGTAGTCGCCCGGCCCCTTGCGCGCCTGTTCGCGGAACGCGACGAAGCGGGCGCGCAGGTCCGGCGGCAGCTGGTCTTCCAGCCTCTTGCCCAGAGGCTGGCGCAGGCCGCCCCCGAACGTGAGGATAAAGCCGGCCGCCTGGGTGACGCCGACGGCGGCTTGGGGCGGGACAAGGACCAGGCTGGCCTTGTCCAGCGCCTTGTTCAGGCGCGGGCTATCCCACTTCAGCGAATGGGGCAGCGGCGTCGCCGCGCCCAGGACATAGAGCTTGGCGCCGTCCTTCTCGACCAGCCAGATCGCCGGGCCCGGCGGCTTGGCCACCACGGTCAGCTCGGCGACCACCGCGCTTTCGTCGGCCGCCGGAGCCTGGCCCAGATTCACCACAGGCGGCGAGGCGGTCTGGGCGGAAGCCGAAGAGACCAGGGCTAGGGATAGCGCAAGGGGAACGAGCTTGGTCGCGGCCATCGATACTCCTTCAGCCCCCGCCAAGGATTTAGCCCTTCTCCCAAGGCGGGAGAAGGGCCCGCGACGCCTCAAGCCCCGGCTGGAACCGGAAAGCCGCGATGACGCATCAGCGCCCCGATCTTCACATCGCGTCCGCGGAACGCGCGGAACTGATCCGCCGGATCCTCGGTGTTGCCCTTCGACATGATCGTCTCGTAGAGCCGCTTGGCGGTCGGCTTGTCGTAGAAGCCGCCTGGAGCCTCCTGGAAGGCCTCGGCGACGTCGGCGGTCAGGGTGTCGGCCCACAGATAGCTGTAATAGCCGGCCGAATAGCCGTCGCTCGAGAACACATGGCCGAACTGCGGGGTGCGGTGACGCATGACGATCTCGCGCGGCATCCGCAGCTTGGCCAGTTCCTCGCGCTCGAACTTGGCCGGATCGATGTCGACATCGCCCGCCAGGTGCAGCTTCATGTCGATCAGCGCGCTGGCTAGATATTCGGTCGTGGCGAAGCCTTGGTTGAACGTCGCGGCCTTCTCGATCTTGTCGACCAGCGCCTTCGGGATCGGCTCGCCGGTTTGGTAGTGCAGGGCGAACTGGCTCAGCACCGGCGCGGTCGGCAGCCAGTGCTCGTTCAGCTGGCTGGGGAACTCAACATAGTCGCGCGCCACCCGCGTGCCCGACACGGACGGATAGGTCGCGTTGGCGTTCAGGCCGTGGATCGCGTGGCCAAACTCGTGGAACAGGGTGGTGGCGTCGTCCCAGGAGATCAGCAGCGGCTCGCCCGGCTTTCCCTTGATGAAGTTGGCGTTGTTCGAGACGATCGTCGTCACATCGCCCCGGAAACGCTCCTGGGTGCGGTAGGCGTTCATCCAGGCGCCCGAGCGCTTGCCCGGCCGCGCATAGGGGTCGAAGTACCAAAGGCCGACATGCTTGCCGGCCCGGGTCACCTCATAGACCGTGATGTCCTCGTGATAGACGGGGATGCCCGACAGCTTCTTGAACGCGAACCCGTAGAGCTGGCCGGCGGCCCAGAACATGCCCTCGCGCAGCTTGTCCAGCTGCAGGTACGACTTCACCGCGTTCATATCGAGCGCGTACTTCGCCAGGCGGACCTTCTCGGCGTAGTACCGGTAGTCCCACGGCTCGATCTTGAAGCCGCCACCCTCCTTGTCGACGATCGCCTGCATGTCGGCCACGTCCTGGGCGACCTGGGCGATGGCGGGGCTCCAGACCGCCTCCATCAGGCCCATGGCGTTCTCGGGCGTCTTGGCCATGGCCACTTCCAGGCGCCAGTGGGCGTGGGTGGCGTAGCCCAGCAGCTTGGCGCGCTCGGCCCGCAGCTTCAGGATCTTGGCGATGATCGCCTTGTTGTCGGTGGGACCGCCGTTGTCGCCGCGATTGACGAAGGCGCGCCAGACCTTCTCGCGGGCGGCGCGAACCGGCGACTCGGTCAGGAACGGGTCGACGCTGGAGCGAGTGGTGACCACCACGAACTTGCCCGGAAGCTTCCGGGCGGCCGCGTTGGAGGCGGCGGCCGCCTTCAAGGTTTCCGGCAGACCGACGAGGTCGGCGTCCGAAAGCTCGATCCAGGTGTTCTCGTCGGCCAGCAGGTTCTTGCTGAACTGGTTGAACAGGCCGGCCAGCTCGGTGTTGATCGCAGCGACCCGAGCCTTCGACGCCGCATCCAGCTTGGCGCCCGCCCGCACGAAGTCGCGATAGTGGATCCACAGCACGCGCTGCTGCTCGGGGCTGAGCTTGGCCTTGTCGGGCGCGTTATAGACGGCCTCGATACGCGCGAAGAGGGCGGCGTTCTGAGCGATCTTGTCGCCGTGCGCCGAGAGCTTCGGGTCCATCTCGGTCTCGACCGCCTGGAACTCCGGCGTGCTGAGGTTTGAGCCCCAGATGTTGTAGATCGTCCTGACCCGGTTGAGGGCGCGACCCGAATCCTCCAGCGCCGCGATGGTGTTCTCGAAGGTCGGCGCGGCCGGGTTGGCGGTGATCGCGTCGATCTCGGCCAATTCCCGCGCCATGGCCGCTTCGAGCGCCGGCTTGAAATCGGCGATCTTCACCTTGTCGAACGGCGGGACCCCGCCATACGGCCCTGTCCACGTCTCGGTCAGGAGGTTGGGGGTCTGGGCCATGGACACACTCGGATTGAAAGCGGCGGCCGCGCCAGCGGCGGCGGCGGAGACAAGGAACTTACGACGTCGCACGGAGGATCTCCGATGAAGAATCCGGCGACCCTAAGACGCGTCCAGCCCGAGTGTAAGCGGTTAAACGACCGCAGCGCGCCCCTGCGCGTGGACGCCCATCGGTTTGCCGGCTAAAGCTTCGCCCATGATTGGCGTCTTCGACTCTGGCGTTGGCGGCCTGACGGTCCACCGCGCCCTCGTGCAGCGTCTGCCCCAGGCGGACTTCACCTATCTGGCCGACCAGGCCCACGCGCCCTATGGCGTGCGGACCGGCGAGGAAATCGTCGACCTGACCAAGGCCGGATGCGAGCGCCTGTTCGCGCGCGGCGCCAGCCTGGTGGTTCTGGCCTGCAACACCGCCTCGGCCATCGCTCTGCGCCGCCTGCAGCAGACCTGGTTGCCGGGTTATCGCAAGGCGATCGGACGGCCCGTCAATGTGCTGGGCATCATCGTCCCGACGATCGAGAAGGCCACCGGCCTGCCCTGGGAACATGAGGCCGAGCGGCGGGGCGAGAAGGTCGAGGCCTTGGATATCCTCGGCGTCTTCGCCACCCCCGCCACCGTGCGCTCGCGCGTCTACGAGATCGAGATCGACAAGCGCAAGCAGGACCTGGCGGTGTTCTCCGAGCCCTGTCCGGAACTGGTGCCTTTGATCGAGCAGGACGCCTCGGTGGTCGAGCTGGCCAAGGCGGTCGAGAGCCACGTCCAGACCCTGAAGACCCGCATCGGCCGCTTCCCCGACCGCGTCGTGCTGGGCTGCACCCACTACGAGATCATCGCCGACCTGTTCCGCGCCGCCCTGCCGGCCGGCACGCCGCTGATCCAGCAACCGGCGGCGACCGCCGACGCGCTGGAACTCTACCTGCAACGCCACCCGGAATACGGCCCCGGATCGGGCGGCGGGCGCGCCTTCCTGACCACCGGAACGCCGGGCCCGCAGAACGGCCTGGTGCAAGGCTTCTGGGGCGGCCCGCTGACGTTCGACGCGGCTTAAGAGAGCCGGATGGGGCTCCGCCTCAAGCCGCGCTCACCAGGAGCCGCACCCGCTCCAGATCCTCCGCCGTCGCCGGGTTGTAGACGATCAGTCCAAGGTCGGGGCGACCGTCCACCGCGAACGCGGAATATTCGAAGCTGACCTCGCCCAGCACCGGGTGACGTATCTGTTTGACGCCCTCGCCATGGTGGCGGACGTCGTTGTCGGCCCAAAGCGTCGCGAATTCGGCGCTCCGCAGTCGCAATTCCTGAACGAGCGCGTTCACCGGGACCTCGGCGCCCGCGCCCGCCCGCGCCGCGTCGGCGCGGAAGGCGGCGACCACGAAACGCGCCACCTGCTCCCACGCCGGGTTCATCGCCTTCGCGCGAGGGTCGCAGAACACGCGCCGCAGGATGTTGCGCTCCTCGGGGGGCAGTGCGCCATAGTCGGTCAGCACGACCGTGGCCGCCCGGTTCCAGGCAATCACATCCCAGGTCAGGGTCTTGATCATGGCCGGGCTCGGATCCAGCGCGTCCAGCACCCGCTGCAGCCGGGGCGAGACGCCCTCGACCTCGCGGTAGCGCACCTCGGGCGGCCGACCTAGGCCCAGTAGAAAGAGATGCTCGCGCTCGGCCTCCGTCAACATCAGCGCGCGGGCTATGCGGTCCAGAACCGCGGCCGAGGGGGCTCCGCCTCGCCCCTGCTCCAGCCAAGTGTACCAGGTGGCGCTGATATGGGCGCGCTGGGCCACTTCCTCGCGGCGCAGGCCAGGCGTGCGCCGGCGCGAGGCGGAAAAGCCCAGGACGACGGCGTCCAGCTTGGCCCGGCGGTCGCGCAGATAGGCGCCCAGCCTGTTTTGGTCCAGCGGTTTGTCCGGGCCGATGTGTGCGTTCATCGTGGTAGATCCTATACCCGTATAAGGTCACGACTTTAACAGGACCAGGATAGACTAGACGATGCTCGAGATGAAATCTCGGGAGCCCCCTCAATGCGTATCTTTGTCACCGGCGCGACCGGCTTCGTTGGCTCGGCCGTCGTCCGCGAGCTCATCGCCCACGGCCATCGGGTAACGGGCCTTTCTCGTTCCGACGCCGGCGCGGAGCAGCTAAGGGCGGTCGGCGCCGATGTCGCGCGAGGCACGCTCGACGATCTCGATGTGCTGGCCCGCGGCGCCGCCGACAGCGACGGCGTGATCCACACCGCTTTCAACCACGACTTCTCCAGGTTCGTGGAGAACAGCCGCCAGGACCGTCGCGCGATCGAGGTGCTGGGCGGCGCGCTGGAGGGCACGACCAAGCCGATCCTCGCGACCTCGGGCACGGCCATGCTGGCGCGAGGGCGCCTGGCCACGGAGCAGGATCGTCCCGGCGGCGGATCTCCGCGTATGTCCGAACCCGCCGCCGATGACCTCGCCGCCCGAGGCGTCAGGGCTTCCGTCGTCCGTCTGGCGCCGACGACCCACGGGGTCGGCGATCATGGCTTCGTGCCTATGCTGATCGGCTTTGCGCGGACGAAGGGCGTCGCGGCCTATATCGGAGAAGGCCTGAACCATTGGTCGGCCGTGCATCGCCTGGACGCCGCCGTCCTCTACCGCCTGGCCATCGAACGCGGCGCCGGCGGCGAACGCTACCATGCCGTCGCCGAGGAAGCCGTGCCGTTCAAGGCCATCGCCGAAGCCATCGGCAAGGGCCTGGACCTGCCCGTCGAGAGCAGACCCGCCGAGCACTTCGATTGGTTCGCCATGTTCGCCGGCATGGACGCGGCGACCTCGAGCGAATGGACCCGGGAAACCTTGGGGTGGAGGCCGACCGGACCGACCCTCGCCGAGGACCTGGAGACGGGCGGGTATTTCAGCTGACGCGTTCCGGCCCGCTTGACGCTCAGACCCTCAGGTCCGCCGTCACCGGCGCGTGGTCGCTGGGGCGCTCCCATTCCCGGACGTCGTCGTGGACGCGCGAGGAGACCTTGCCGTCCACGATCGCCGCGTCGCGAAGGCCGGGACTGGCCAGGATGTGATCCAGACGCAGCCCGCGGTTGGACTTGCGGAAATCGGCGGCGCGATAGCTCCACCAGGAAAACAGCTTTTCGGGCTCGGGCGTGGCCAGGCGCGGCAGGTCGAGAAGGTTCATCGACTTGATCATCGCGTCGAAGGCCTCGAGCTCGGCCGGCGTGTGGCTGACCACCTTCAGCATCTGACGGTGGCTCCAGACGTCGTTTTCGCCCGGCGCGATGTTCAGATCGCCGGTGACGATCAGCGGATCCCTGGGGTCGCGCTTCTTCAGCGCCGCCGTCAGGGTTTCGTAGAAGTCGAGCTTATGGTCGAACTTTGGGTTGGCGACGCGATCCGGCAGGTCGCCGCCGGCTGGAATATAGAAGTTCTGGATCTCGATCCCGGCCACCTTGACCGCGACACAGCGGGCGTGGCCCTCGCGGCAGTTCATCAAGGTCGGAACGTCCTCGATCGGCAGGCGCGAGGCGATGGCCACCCCGTGCCAGCCCTTCTGGCCGGCGATCTTCAGGTGATTGAGCCCCATGGTCTCGAAGGCCTCGCGGGGGAATTCGCCCTCCTGGCATTTGATCTCCTGCATGCACAGGACATCCGGCGCCTGTTCGTCGACGAAGCGGGCGGCCTGTTCGGCGCGCAGGCGGACGGAATTGACGTTCCAGGTGGCGATACGAAGGCGCATGGGCTGGCTCTAACGCGCTTTTCGGAGCCGGAAAAGAAAAACGCCCCAGCACATCGGTGCTGGGGCGAAAGTCAGGTCTCTCATGCCGCCGCCGGGAGGGGATAGGATCCGGCACGGTTCGCGAAGAGCGGGTCGGTCGCTCCTCGCCATGCGTGTTAAATATGCCACGTCCTAATTTTTAGTCAAGTCGAAAGTCGGTTGATTCTTGCCTGTTGTGAAGATGTCACAATGATAAACGCTCAGGGCTTGCCGACCTTTCGGCGCGGATCGGTCAGGACGAACAGCTTCGGGTCGAGGTTGGCGGTCTCGGCGAAATCGCTCAGCCGCACGCGGATCTGACCGCCCTTGATGTCGGTGACGGTCCAGCCCATCAGGCCCACCGGGCTGTTGGAGAAGTCGAGCGAGATCTTGCCGAGCGCCTGGCGCTTGGCGTCCTGGGCCACGATCGTGAAACCGTCGGCCAGCGGGCGGATATCGGTAATCACGACGCCCCGGTCCAACCGGACCTCGCGAGCCAGCAACAGATTCAGCGGCGTCTTGCTGAGCGGATAGCTCTCATAGGTCTTCAGGCGGCTGTCGAAGATATTGACGTTGTTGCCGTTCGACACGACCAGCAGGCCAGCCGGCGGATCGTACTGGAACCGCGCCTTGCCCGGTCGCTGCAGATAGAACGTGCCCTGGGTCACGGCCCCGCGCGCGTCGGTCTGCACGAAGCGGCCCTTGGCCGAGGACAGGCCTTGGATATAGGCGGTGGCCTTGTCCAGCAGAGCCTTCTGGTCGGCGGTCAGCACGGCCGGGACCGGCTTGCCGTCTTGGGCGAGGGCCGAAGGCGCGAGGCCAGGAGAAGCGAGGGCGGCGGCCAGGCCGGCCGCGATGAGGAAACGGCGAGTGGTCATGCGAACTCCTTAAGCCCAACCTTGGCCCACGCGAAGGCCGCCGCGAGGCCATTTTCCGGCGCCGCGATGAAACGCCGTTCAGGATGGGACGATCGAACGCCCAAGCTGCGCCGTCAGTTGCCTAAAGCGGGGGAGGCGGCGGCGCCAAGATCTCGCGCTTGCCGGCGTGGTTGGCGGCGCCGACGACGCCTTCCTTCTCCATCCGTTCCATCAGCGAAGCGGCGCGGTTGTAGCCGATCTGCAGGCGGCGCTGGATGTAGCTGGTCGAGGCCTTGCGGTCGCGGGTGACCACGGCCACGGCGTGATCGTAGAGGTCGTTGGCCCCGCCCTCGCCCGAGAACGCGCCCTCGATCGCTTCCTCCTGCTCCTCGTCGCCCCCGGCGGTGACTTCTTCCAGGTACTGGGGAATGCCCTGGTCGCGCAGGAACTTGGCCACGGCCTCGACCTCGCCGTCCGACACGAACGGACCGTGCAAGCGCGTGATGCGGCCGCCGCCGGCCATGTAGAGCATGTCCCCCTGGCCCAGCAGCTGCTCGGCGCCCTGCTCGCCCAGGATGGTGCGGGCGTCGATCTTGCTGGTGACCTGGAAACTGATCCGGGTCGGGAAGTTGGCCTTGATGGTGCCGGTGATGACGTCGACCGACGGACGCTGCGTCGCCATGATCAGGTGGATGCCGGCGGCGCGGGCCATCTGGGCCAAGCGCTGAACGGCGCCTTCGATGTCCTTGCCCGCCACCATCATCAGGTCGGCGACCTCGTCGATGACCACGACCAGATAGGGCATCGGCTCGGGGCGGATCTGCTCGGTCTCGTAGATCGGGCGGCCGGCGTCATCGAAGCCCGTTTGGACGGTGCGTTCGAAGTGCTCGCCCTTGGCCGCGGCCTCGTTGGCCTTCTCGTTGTAGCCGCCGATGTTGCGCACGCCGATCTTCGACATGCGGCGATAGCGGTCCTCCATCTCGCGGACGGTCCACTTCAGCGCCACGACGGCCTTCTTGGGATCGGTCACGACGGGCGCCAGAAGGTGCGGGATGCCGTCATAGACCGAGAGTTCCAGCATCTTGGGATCGACCATGATGAAGCGGCACTTCTCGGGCGGCAGCTTGTACAGGATCGACAGGATCATGGCGTTGACCCCGACCGACTTGCCCGAGCCCGTCGTACCCGCGATCAGCAGGTGGGGCATCTTGGCTAGGTCGGCGATATAGGGCTCGCCGCCGATCGTCTCGCCCAGCGCCATGGGCAGGATCTGGCTGGCCTTCTCGTAGTCCGCGCTGGACAGCAGGTCGCGCAGATAGACGGTCTCGCGCTTGGAATTGGGCATCTCGATGCCGATGGCGTTGCGGCCCTGGGCCACGGCGACGCGGCAAGAAATCACGCTCATCGAGCGAGCGATGTCGTCGGCCAGGGCCACGACGCGCGCGGTCTTCACGCCCGGCGCCGGCACCAGCTCGTACATGGTGACCACGGGACCGGGTCGGATCTGGTCGATCTGACCCTTGACGCCGAACTCGGCCAGCACGCTTTCCAGCAGGCGCGCGTTCTGGCGCAGGGCGCCGGCGTCGACCTCGGACGAGCGGGGCTTGGACTTGGCCAACATCGCCAGCTCGGGCAGCTGGAAGCCGCCCTCGTCCTCGAAAGCGAAGGCCTTTTGTTGCTCGCGCTGTTCCCGGCCGGATTCCTTCGGCGGCGCCTTGGGCTTGGCGATGGCCATCGGCCGAGCGTCCAGCATGTCCTCGAACGCATCCTCATCGTCCTGGTCGGCCGCCGGCGGCGTATAGGCGCGTTCGGGCGCGGCCCGGGCCGGCGCCGAGGCGACGGGCGCGGCGTCCTCGTCGTCGATCGGCGGCAGGCGGCCTGGACGCTCGCGGCGCGGCGCGGCCTCGGCCTTTTCCCGTTTCGCCCGAACCGGCTTGGCGACGGGCGGCGGCTCCGGCTCTGCGCGGACGCGCGGTTGCAGCGCGTTGGCGACGGCGGCGTGGATGGCGTCGGGATCGACGTCGCGCACGCCGAAGGCGAACCCCAGGGCGGCAATGGCGGCGACGGCGAACAGGATGGCGGCGATGATTGTCGCGCCCGGAATGTGGGCGAAGTGCAGGACCCCGGCCACCATCCGCAGCAAGCCATCGCCCCAGAAGCCGCCCAGACCCTTCTCCAGTTGCCAGATGGCCGGCGGCGGCGGCGCGGCCAGCGTCGCCGACAGGGCCAGCAACCCCAAGGCGCCGACAACCGCGCGCTGGCGCAGGTCCTTGCGCTCCATATCGGGATCGGCCTGGGCCACCCGGGTCACGCCGAACACCAGCATCAGCAGCGCGACACCCCAAGCCGACAGGCCCAGCGATTGCATCAGCAGGTCGGCCACCGCGGCGCCCAGACCGCCAAGAGCGTTACGCGCCGGCTCGCCGGTGACCGCGTTAAAGCTGGGATCGGTGGCGTTGTAGGTGGCGATCGCCAGCAGCAGTCCGGCGCCGACGACCGTGACGACCCCGCCCCTGAACCGGGCGGTCCAGGGCTGTATCCAGCTGTAGCGAATCGCGTCCCACAGGAACTCCGCCGTGGATCGCCGCGCGGCTCGCGCCATGAAAGTCTCCGAACTCAACCACGCCCTCAGGCCCCGCGTGAACGGAGCGAACCGCGATGTTGTGCCCGAAGAGGGTTAAGGGGCGTTTACGACGTTCGTTGGGACGGACCGCGGAAGCGGATCGAGATCGTCTACCGCGCGACGCTGGCCCGCGCGCGCTTCAGTCCCGGGCGGGCGGCCGGCGCCGTCGCCTCGTTCTGTTCCAGCGCCGCCAGCAGATCGGCCTTCACGGCGCCCACCTTGCGGGCCTCGGTCAGCTTCTCGCCATCCGAGGTTTGGACATAGAAGGCGTCGACCGCGCGCTCGCCGTAGCCGTCGATGTGGGCCGACTGGATGGAGAGGCCGTTGTCCGCCAGCGTCCGAGCCAGGGCCTGCAACAAGCCGGGCCGGTCGCGGCCCGAGGCCTCGACCACCGTCGCCTCGTCGGACGCCTCG